>NZ_JBHVFF010000071.1:0-30486 GCF_042801895.1 Streptomyces sp. NPDC057543
CGCCCCGGCCGGTGCTGGTTCCCGCCCTGCCGGACGGCCGACTGGGAACGGTCGGTCAGGCGTCGACGCTGGAGCCCTCGTCCGCGGCCTTGTCCGCTTCCGCGGCCGCCTCGGCCCGCTCCTGCTTCTTGTTGGCCACGAGGCTGGTGATCGTGGTGATCACCAGCACGCCGCAGATGACGCCGAGCGAGAACGGGATGGATATCTCGGGGACGTGCACTCCGGACTCGTGCAGTGCGTGCAGCACCAGCTTCACGCCGATGAAGCCGAGGATCACCGAGAGGCCGTAGCTGAGGTGGACCAGCTTCTTCAGCAGGCCCCCGATCAGGAAGTACAGCTGCCGCAGCCCCATCAGGGCGAAGGCGTTGGCCGTGAAGACGATGTACGGGTCCTGGGTCAGGCCGAAGATCGCGGGGATGGAGTCCAGCGCGAACAGCACATCGGTGGTGCCGATGGCGAGCATGACGATCATCAGCGGCGTCAGGACGCGCTTGCCGTTGTTACGGATGAAGAGCTTGGTGCCGTGGTACCGGTCGGCGACCCCGAAGCGGCGCTCGATCGTCTTGAGGAGACGGTTCTCCTCGAACTCCTCCTCTTCCTCGTCGGCCCGCGCCTCCTGGACGAGCTTCCAGGCGGTGTAGATCAGGAACGCGCCGAAGATGTAGAAGACCCACGAGAAGTTGGCGATGACGGCCGCGCCGGCGGCGATGAAGATCGCTCGCAGGACCAGCGCTATCAGCACGCCGACGAGCAGTACCCGTTGCTGAAGGTGCGAGGGGACCGAGAACTTCGCCATGATCAGGACGAAGACGAAGAGGTTGTCGACACTGAGCGACTTCTCGGTGATGAAACCCGCGAAGAACTCGCCAGATGCCTGACTCCCACCGAAGACCAGCAGGCCGAGTCCGAAGAGCGCGGCCAGCGCGATCCAGACGATCGTCCAGATTCCGGCTTCCTTGGTCGTCACATCATGGGGTTTGCGCCCGATGAAGAAGTCGACGGCAATAAGGGCTGACAGACCAAGAATGGTCAGCACCCAGAGGGTCCATGAAACGTCCACTGCGCCTCCGGCAGTTCGCTACGGCTACTGATCAGCGTCGTCGCTGCCGGAGGTCTCTTCCACCCTGGCGCACGGGCTGCGCACCACGGGCCGGCGCCCCGGGACCGGTCACGGTCCGTACTGACGGGAACGCCGCGTATGGGAGTACTCCCCTCCGCCCAAAGAACAGTACAGGGAACACCAAGGAAAGGTAAAGGCGAGGGTAAAGATCTTTCAAAAGGCCTGGTCAGATGGGTGAGGTCCGATTGTCGGCGGCTTCGCCACTCAGGCCCGCCGGGGGCGGCGGGCCGCGGCCACCCTGGCGAGCACCCGTTCGAGGACCCGGCTGCCGGGCGGCATCCTCAGTGGCTCGTACGTCCACGCGTGGCCCACCCAGGGATCGGCCAAGTGGTCATCGGCGACCGGGGTGATCCGGAGCAGCGACCGCCACAGCGGGTCGAGCACCGGTCCGTACGCACTGGCGTCCTCCCGGTCCGCGACCATCAGCAGATGGACGCCGACCGAGGGCCCCTCGTCGGCGAGATAGCGGAGCTGGGTGACGGCCCGGTCGTCGAAGCCGTGCGGGAAGTCGTTGACGATCAGCAGCTGCTCGCCCGTGTCCAGGTCCGGCGGAAGCGAATCCGCGGCGCCGGCCCGTATCGCCATCTGCACCAGGTCGACGCGCCGGGTGAGCCGGGCGAGGACCGAGGCCACGCCCCCGGCCCCGGCTGCGGGCGGACCGGCGAGGGCCCCGGACGCGACCAACGGCGCGAGCGCGCCGGCCGCCGAGCCCGCGGGGTCGATGACATGGACGGAGAACTCGTCGGCCGGGTACACGGCCAGCAGCCGGGCCGCGTGCGCGACCGCGTTCTCCATGGCGAGGCGGCGCAGCTGGGCGGTATCCATCAGAGCCGCGGCCTCGGACGCCGTACGGCCGCTGTCGACCCAGATGCCCCGCTCCAGCGGCAGCCGGACCAGCAGCGGAATGCGCAGCTCCGGGCTCTCGGGCAGATGGAGCTCGCCGATGCGCAGCGCCATGGGGATCTCCATCGGGACCCGGTAGGCGTGCCAGACGGGGTTGTCCCACCCCGCGAACGCGGCGGGGAGTGCGGGTTCGACGACGGCTGACTCGGCGGCGAGCTGGGTGAGGTCGCGGTCGAGGGCCTCGCGGGCCCGGGCGGTCAGCTCGTCGCGCTTGGCCCGGGCCTGTTCGCGGGCCCGGTCACCGGCGCCACCGATCCGGTTGCGCGGGTCGGACAGGCTCCGGTCGAGCTCCTGGTCCATGCGGGACTCGGCGAAGTCGACGGCGCTGCGGTACGCGGCGGTGGTGCGCGCGAGGTCCTCGAACATGCCCCAGATCTGGTTGTACAGGCGCTCGTCCATCGACCAGCCGGTCGCGTCCCCGGCGACGGGCTGTGCGGGGCGGCCCGGCTCGGCGGGCGGCGCGGTGGGAGGCGGCGGCGGGGGCGCGGTGGCACGGCGGCGCGGGTGCGCGTAGTTGATGGGGCCCGTCGTGGCCGCGGACGGCTGGGCGGTGGGTTCGGTGAGCGATTCGGGTGGCTGGGCGGCCGTCGGTGGTGCGACAGGTGGCCGGGAGCGGTCCGCGGGTCGTACCGGGCCCGTGCCGTGACCGACCCGGTCCGTGTCCGGGGTGCGCGGCGGGGGCGGGGCGACCGAGCGGGCCGTCGCGCGGGTGACCGCCTCCTGGATCGTGTGGGCCAGCTCGGCCGCCTGGGGCAGGCCCTGGTCGGCGAGCATGGCGGCGAGGCCGGCCGCGTAGCCTTGGCCGACGGCGCGGACCTTCCAGGCGCCTTGACGGCGGTAGAGCTCCAGGGCGGTGACCGCGGACTCGGTGTCCAGGCCGGTGAGGGTGAAGGTGGCGATCTCGGTGCCGTCGAGCCCGGTGACGGCGACGTACGGTGCGGCGACCGCGCCGAACCGGACCGGACAGCCGATGCCCGTGGGCAGGGCCAGCAGCACGGTGACCCGGTGCACCGGATCGGGCAGCGCGTCGAGGTCCACGGCGAGCCGGTGGTCGGCGGCGGCCTGTCGGGACACTTCGAGCCCGGGCAGCTGGGGCGATCCCGGGTGGGCGATCCACTCGGTGCCGCGCACCGTGCCGTTCTCGTCGCCGAGCGTGGCACCGGCCACGACGGGCGTGCCGGCCGATACCCGGATCTCCAGACGGGTCTGGGGCAAGGTGTGGTTCTGCCCCCGGACCAGCTCGGCCGTCATTGCCCTGTCCCCTCGGTGAGTTGCTGCTGCGTCATGCGGTGTCGCACGGTGCGGTACCGCGCGATGTGGCGTCATGCGGTCCGGTGCCATGCGGATCGGTGCCATGTGGTGCAGCTCCCGGCGGCCGATGCCTCCGGGAGCTGCGCGTGCCGATGTCCGACCGGCCGGTCAGGCCGTGCCTACAGGTGCGGCAGGATCGCCGGCATCAGGTCCTGGAAGGTGCGGCCGTTGGCCGGGTTGCCGAGGGCGGTCATCTGCCATCCGTTCCCCGAACGGTGCACCTTCGCCATGATCTGGGCGGTGTACTGCCCGCCGCCGTCCAGCGTGTAGCGGGCGAGCTCCTGGCCGTTGGTCTCGTCGACGATGCGGCAGAAGGCGTTCTGCACCTCCTGGAACGTCTGGCCGGTGAAGGAATTCACCGTGAAGACGATCTGGTCGATGTGGACCGGCACCCGCTGCAGGTCGACCAGGATCGCCTCGTCGTCGCCGCCGGAACCGGCGCCGCCGACCAGGTTGTCCCCGGTGTGCTTGACCGAGCCGTCGTCACTGACGAGGTGGCGGAAGAAAACCACGTCGACCGGCTGTTTGTCGGCGAACAGCACCGCCGACGCGTCGAGGTCGATCTCCCGCGTACGCGAACCGAACAGACCACGGCGCGGCGCCGCCTGCCAGCCGAGCCCCATCCGTACCGCGGTCAGGGTCCCCCCGTCGCTCTTCTGCAGGCTGATGGCCTGACCCTTGGTCATATTGACCGTCACGCGCTGTCCCCTCTCCGCTTGCCCCGCATCCGTCCGTGCGCGGTTTCCCAGCACCCTACGCAGTCGCGCCGAGGGCGCGGCCGCTTGGGGCGTTTTTGTGTCGGTCCTGCAACACACCCGATGCGACGGGGTCAGGCGAGACCCGCCTCCCGCATCTGGCGCAATTCCTTCTTCAACTCACCGACCTCGTCGCGCAGTCGGGCCGCCACCTCGAATTGCAGGTCCGCGGCGGCCGCCCGCATCCGGTCGGTCATCTCCTCGATGATTCCGGCGAGTTCGGCCGCGGGCCGGTCGGTGACCACCGCGCCCTTGCCTCCGGCCTTCTTGGCGCCGGCCGTCTTCGCGCCTGCCGTCTTGACGCCCAGCGTGGGAACGGGAGCCTTGGCACCCTTCGCCTGGCGGTAGCCGCTGCCGAGCAACTGCTCCGTGTCGACTTCCTCCCGGGCGATCGTGGCGACGATGTCGTTGATCTTCTTGCGCAGTGGCTGCGGGTCGAGGCCGCGCTCGGTGTTGTAGGCGATCTGCTTCTCGCGGCGGCGGTTCGTCTCGTCGATGGCCTGCGCCATCGCCGGGGTGATCTTGTCGGCGTACATATGGACCTGCCCCGAGACGTTACGGGCGGCGCGCCCGATGGTCTGGATCAGGGACGTCCCCGAGCGCAGGAAGCCCTGCTTGTCCGCGTCGAGGATGGCGACGAGCGACACCTCGGGCAGGTCGAGGCCCTCGCGCAGGAGGTTGATGCCGACCAGTACGTCGTATTCGCCGGAGCGCAGCTCGCGCAGCAGCTCGATGCGGCGCAGGGTGTCGACGTCGCTGTGCAGATAGCGGACCTGGATGCCGAGCTCCAGGAAGTAGTCCGTGAGGTCCTCGGCCATCTTCTTGGTGAGGGTGGTGACGAGAACCCGCTCGTCCTTCTCGGCGCGCGTGCGGATCTCGTGCACCAGGTCGTCGATCTGGCCCTCGGTGGGCTTGACGACGACTTCCGGGTCGACGAGGCCGGTGGGGCGGATGATCTGCTCCACGAAGCCGTCGCCCCTGGACAGCTCGTACTTTCCGGGCGTGGCGGAAAGATAGACGGTCTGGTTGATCCGGCCCAGGAACTCCTCCCACTTCAGCGGGCGGTTGTCGAGCGCTGAGGGCAGCCGGAAGCCGTGGTCGACGAGGGTCCGCTTGCGGGAGGCGTCGCCCTCGTACATGGCGCCGATCTGCGGGACGGTGACATGCGACTCGTCGAGGACGAGGAGGAAGTCCTCGGGGAAGTAGTCGAGGAGGGTGTTGGGGGCGGTACCGGGTGAGCGGCCGTCGAAGTGCATCGAGTAGTTCTCCACGCCGGAGCACGTGCCGATCTGCCGGAGCATCTCGATGTCGTACGTGGTGCGCATCCGCAACCGCTGTGCCTCCAGCATCTTGCCCTGCTTCTCCAGCTCGGCGAGGCGCTGCTCCAGCTCCTGCTCGATGCCGTTGACCGCCTTCTCCATGCGCTCGGGGCCGGCGACGTAGTGGCTGGCGGGGAAGACGTGGAGGGACTGGTCCTCGCTGATGACCTCGCCGGTGAGCGGGTGGAGGGTGGAGAGCGCCTCGATCTCGTCACCGAACATCTCGATGCGGACGGCGAGCTCCTCGTAGACCGGGAAGATCTCGATGGTGTCGCCGCGGACCCGGAACGTGCCGCGGGTGAACGCGAGGTCGTTGCGGCTGTACTGGATCTCGACGAAGCGGCGCAGCAGTTGGTCGCGGTCGATCTCGTCACCGACCTTGAGCTGGACCATCCGGTCCACGTACTCCTGGGGCGTACCGAGGCCGTAGATGCAGGAGACGGAGGCGACCACGACGACGTCTCGGCGGGTGAGCAGCGAATTCGTCGCGGAGTGGCGCAGCCTTTCGACCTCCTCGTTGATCGAGGAGTCCTTCTCGATGTAGGTGTCCGACTGCGGGACGTACGCCTCGGGCTGGTAGTAGTCGTAGTACGAGACGAAGTACTCGACGGCGTTGTTGGGCAGCAGCTCACGGAACTCGTTCGCCAGCTGGGCGGCGAGCGTTTTGTTCGGCGCCATGACGAGGGTGGGGCGCTGCAGCTTCTCGATCATCCAGGCGGTGGTCGCCGACTTGCCGGTGCCGGTCGCACCGAGCAGGACGACGTCCTTCTCATCCGCACGGATGCGCCGCTCCAGCTCGGCGATGGCCGCGGGCTGGTCGCCACTGGGCTGGTAGGGACTGACGACCTCGAAAGGCGCCACCGAACGTTCGATCTTCGAAACGGGCCGCATGCAACCACCGTACGACCCACCACTGACAACCGGGCCGGGTCGGCCGTGGTGCCGGGCCGGAGGTCACCATTCTCCCGGTGGCGCGGGGTCGCGGGGCCCGGAGTGGAACGACGCCGGATCGGCATGTGTTCCGAACCTGGGGACCTGCCGCGGGACGGGCCGGGGGGCCGGGATTCCGGGGCGACGTCCGGCCCCGTTCAGGACCTTGGGGTCGTCCCAGTCCGGAGTGCCCATCACCATCAGGGGGTCGAACATCACGACCACCGCGGCCAGGAGCAGGAAGCAGCCGGGGCCGATCAGCAGCGGTACGAGGGGGGCGGTCTGCGCGTCGTCCGAACCGGCGCCGACGAGGGCGCCGGGATGCAGATGGACGTTGAGCGCGGCCATTCCGGTGTAGTGCATGCCGCTCACCGCGACGCCCATCACGACGCTGGCACCGAGGCTGGGCAGGAAGCCGTGGATGGAGACGGCCGCCCAGAGCGCGACCGTGGCGGCCACCACGGCGATGACCACGGAGAGGGTCACGGTGATCGTGTCGTACTCGAACTGCCCCGGAAGACGCATTCCGGCCATACCCAGGTAGTGCATGGTGGCCACGCCGAGCCCGGTGATCGTGCCGCCCGTCACCAGTGCCATGCGGGTGGCGCCCCGGTACCCGACGATGAAGATGCCGATGGCGACCATGCCGATCGCGACCGCGAGACTGGCGAAGGTGATCGCCTTGTCGTAGTCGATGACCACCCCTTCGACGGAGAAACCCATCATCGCGATGAAGTGCATCGTCCAGATGCCGGAGCCGATGGAGGTCGCGCCGAGGGCCAGCCAGCCGGCCTTGAAGGAACGCTCGGTGCGCAGCGAACGGGTCGTGCAGCGCAGCCCGAGGGCTGCTCCGAGGCAGGCCATGAGGAAGGCCGCGACGGGCGTCACCGCTCCGTAGCTGAAACCGTCGATCGTGCCCTGCATGCTCGTACGCCCTTCGCGGAAGCCCGGGTTCGAGGTGACCCTAAGGCGCGAGGCCCGGCAGACAAACAGAAGAGCTGCATTTTATCGACAAGGAAATCGCTCCGTGACCCGGTCTCAGGAGCTGCGTTCACGTTGTGGCCATCATTCGCCTGTCCCTCATCGGGGGACGGCTGCCACTCTCGGCCCGTCCGTAACTCTGACGCGAGGAGTACACGTGTACGCACGTACCGCCACCGCCGCCGTCGCTGCCACCGCGCTCATGGGTGCCGGCGCCCTCCTGATGTCGACCACTGATACGCGGACCACGACCACGGTCACGGCCGGGCACACCAGCACGGTCACGGGCATCCGGACCGTGAGCGCCCGGACCGAGGACACGAAGCCGGACGCTCCGGTCGTCCTCGCCCACCGGGGCGCTTCCGCCTACGCGCCGGAGAACACCCTGGCGGCCGTCGACAAGGCCGACGCCCTCGGCTTCGACTGGGTGGAGAACGACGTCCAGTTCACCAAGGACGGCGTTCTGGTGGTCGTGCACGACACCGATCTGAAGCGGACCACCGACGTCGAGGAGGTCTTCCCGGACCGCGCGCCGTGGGCGGTCAAGGACTTCACGGCCGCCGAGATCGCCCGACTGGACGCGGGCAGCTGGCTCGGTCCGCAGTTCGCCGGTACCCGGGTGCCCACCCTCAAGCAGTACCTGGACCGGGTCGAGCGCAACCACCAGAATCTGCTGCTGGAGATCAAGAGCCCGGAGATCTATCCGGGCATCGAGAAGGAGACCCTGCGGGTGCTGGGCCGGCAGGGGTGGCTCGACCGCAATCACGTCAAGCACCGGCTCGTCATCCAGAGCTTCGGTGCGGACAGTGTGAAGAAGGTGCACGAGCAGCGTCCGGACGTCACGACCGGCTTCCTCGGCACCCCGACGGTGGCCGATCTGCCCTCGTACGCGGCGTTCACCGACCAGATCAATCCCTCGCACACGTCGATCTCCGCCGACTACGTGAAGGCGGTGCATGCGCTGAAGGGCGCACACGGCAAGAAGCTCCGGGTCAACACCTGGACGGTCAACGACGCGGCGACCGCCGCGAAGGTGGCGGGCTTCGGCGTCGACGGGATCATCACCAACACGCCTGATGTGGTGCGCGAGGCCACGGGCTGACAGCTCGGCCGCCCCGGCTCCGCGGCTCGTCGCCCACCTCCACGGCCCGTTGTCAGTGGTCGGCCGTACGGTGGTTTCCATGAACAGCAACGGGGTTGTCGAGTGGGCCGTCGTCGAGAGCGACATCGGCCCGCTGCTGCTGGCCGCGACCGACGCGGGGCTGGTGAGCGTGGTCTTCCATGCCCGTCCCGAGATCAGGGAGAAGGCGGTCGGGCAGTTGCGGACGCGACTCGGTGCGGAGCCGGTGGAGAATCCCGGCTCCGCACGGCTCGCCGAGCCGATACGCCAGCTCGCGGAGTATTTCGCGGGCTCGTTGCGGGAGTTCTCGCTCGACCTGGACTGGTCGCTGACCTCCGGCTTCAACCGCCAGGTGCTCCGCGAGCTGGCGACGGGGGTGCCCTACGGGGCGGTCGCCGGGTACGGGGACCTGGCCGAGCGCGTGGGGCAGCCGGGGGCCGCGCAGGCGGTCGGGGCGGCCATGGGCTCCAATCCGCTGCCGGTGGTGGTGCCGTGCCACCGGGTGGTGGAGAGCGACGGCGGACTCGGCGGGTTCGGCGGGGGCCTCGAAACCAAGCGGAAGCTGCTGGCTCTGGAGGGTGTGCTGCCACAGCCGCTGTTCTGATTCGGGGTGCGGGGGCTGATCCTCCCCGATCTGCGGCCCTGCCGTGGCCCCGCCCGGACCGAACCCGGTTTCGTACCCGTGTACGGGCTGGCACACTGCGCCAGTGACCAACACCCTCGACGCACCTGACAGCCCCACCGGGTCCGGCCTCCCCGGCGCCGGCCCGGTCACGGCGGAAGAACTGCCCGGACTGCGGCGCAGAACGTCCGCGGTACTCATGGCCAGCCAGATACTCGGCGGCCTCGGTGTACCCATCGGTATCGCCCTGGCCCCGGTCCTGGCCACGGAGGTGAGCGGTTCCGAGGCGCTGTCCGGTCTGGCCCCGACCGCGTCGGTGACCGGTACGGCACTGCTCTCGCTGCCGCTGGCCGCACTGATGACGTCGCGCGGACGGCGCCCCGGTCTCGTACTGGCGTATCTGATCGGTGCGCTCGGCGCGGGGCTCGTGGTCCTGGCCACCGTCGTGGAGAGCTTCCCGCTGCTGCTGCTCGGCATGGCCGGGTTCGGTGCCGGTTCCTCGGCCAATCTGCAGGCCCGGTTCGCCGCCGCGGATCTGGTCGAGCCCGACCGGCGCGGCCGGGCGATCTCCACCGTCATCTGGGCCACGACGATCGGTTCGGTTCTGGGGCCGAACATCGCGGCCCCGGTGGGACATGTCTTCCGCGGCACCGCGATATCCGAACAGGCGGGTCCCTTCTTCTTCGCGGCCGGGATCTTTCTGCTGGCCGCCCTGGTGGTCTGGGCGCTGCTGCGGCCGGATCCGCTGCTCACCGCGCGGGCGCTGGCGCCGCAGGAGAGCGAGTCCCCCGCAGGCCGTTCGCTGCGTGCCGGTATCGCGGCGGTCCGGGCGTCTCCGATGGCGCGGCTGGCGCTGGTGACGGTGGCTGTCTCACACACCGCGATGGTCTCGATCATGGTGATGACCCCCGTCGATATGGGCCATCACGGCGCCGGGCTCCAGCTGATCGGCCTGGTCATCAGCGGCCACATCGCGGGTATGTACGCGTTCTCCCCGGTAATGGGCTGGCTGTCCGACCGGTTCGGCCGGCTCACCGTGATCGGCCTGGCGGTCGGGTTGCTCTCCTGCGCCGCACTTCTGGCCGGCACGGCGGGCGCCAGCCACGGGCAGACGGCGGCCGGTCTTTTCGTGCTCGGGCTCGGCTGGTCGGCCGGGCTGGTCGCGGGTTCGGCGCTGCTCACCGACTCCGTGCCGCAACCCGCCCGCGCCGCCGTGCAGGGGCTGTCGGATCTGACCATGAACACGGCGGCGGGCATCGGCGGCATGATCGCCGGGGTGATCGTCGCCCGGGCGAGCTACGGCTGGCTGAACGTGGTCGGCGCATGTCTGCTGCTGCCCATGGCTGCGCTCGCCCTGCGCCGGGCGCTCACCCGGCCCGTGGCACACGCCGAAACAGCAGCCCCGGACACGGCGACCGCACCCGCTGCACCCGCCCCTGACGCCTGAGGCTGCTGAGGCTTCACAGGCTGATGTGGTAGGCCTTGCGCAGCGTCTCGTGCACGGTCCACGTCGTACGGTCGCCCTCGCGCAGTACGCAGGCGTCCCCCGGCCCGATCTCCAGCGTCGCCCCGCCCTCGACGGCCACGGTCGCGCGTCCGCTGACGACCACGAACAGCTCATTGGCCTCGGTGTCGGTGACCACGCCGGGCGTGATCTGCCAGATCCCGCGCACCTGCTTGCCGTCGGGCGACTCCCAGAGCACCTTGCCGGTCACCACGGGGTCGCCCGAGACGATCTGTGCCGGGTCGAGCGGTTCCGGTTCGAGGTCGGCAGCCGGAATGTGCACGGTAAATGAGGCGGGAGCTTGATCAAATGTGGTCATGGCCGGTCACCCTAGCGACTGCTCCGGAGCGACTCGGCACCAGGACCGGGAGAACATGCGCAGAGGACGAGTAGTCCCGCAGCACGTTTGAGGCCGGCGCACCCGCGACAGGGATGTGGACATGTCATTGAATGCGTCGCGCAGCGCACATTCCTACTCCCCCGTCCTCTCCACCGAGGTACGGACGGCCCTCGCCACGCACCACCCCGTCGTGGCTCTGGAGTCGACGATCATCGCCCACGGCCTGCCGCGCCCACGCAATCTTCGGGTCGCCGAAGAGCTCGAAGGGCTCGTACGGTCCGCGGGCGCGGTGCCCGCCACGATCGCCGTACTCGACGGACGGGCCCGCATCGGCCTGGACAAGGTCCAGTTGGAGCGGGTCGCCGCCGACCCGGCGATGCGGAAGCTGGGGCACCGGGACCTCGCACCGGCCCTGGCGGCGGGCGCGAGCGGGGCGACGACCGTTTCCGCGACGGCGTTCCTGGCCGCGCACGCAGGCCTGCGCGTCTTCGCGACCGGCGGTCTCGGCGGCGTACACCGGGACTGGACAGATACCCAGGACGAGTCCGCGGACCTCCGGCTCCTCGCGCGGACCCGCATCACCGTGGTGTGCGCGGGGGTGAAGTCGATCCTGGACGTTCCCGCGACGTTGCAGCGTCTGGAGACGCTCGGTGTCGGCGTGCTCGGTTACGGCACCGACCGCTTTCCCGGCTTCTACCTGAACAGCTCGGGCGAACCGGTCGACTGGACCGTGCGGACGCCCGAGGAGGTCGCAGAGGTGATGCGGGCCCAGGACGCGCTCGGCGGTCCCGGCTCCGCCCTGATCGTCGCCAACCCCGTTTCCATGGCGGACCAGTTGGACCCCGCGCTCCATGACCGCGTGCTGGCCGAGGCCCTCGACGCGTGCCGGGAGCGCGGTATCGCGGGCCAGGCCGTCACGCCGTTCCTGCTGGACCGGCTGATGCGCGGGACCGGGGGCGCTTCGTTGGAGGCCAATCTGGCGGCCGTACGCGGAAACGTGTCGCTTGCCGCGCGGATCTCCGGTGCGTGGGCCGCGGACGCGCAGGACACGACATCACGCCGGAACCCGGCGGCCGGTCAATGACCGACGAGCCGATGACCAGTGACGGGCCAACGACCGACGAGCCGGTGACCAGTGACGGGCCAATGGCCGACAACGGGCCGATGGCCAACAGCAGGCCAATGGCCGACGACAGGTCGAGGACCAACAGCGGGCCGATGAGCGGCGGCGGTCTGCTCGTCGTCGGTGATGTGGTCACCGACGTAGTGGCCCGGCACGCGACGGCGCTGGTCCACGGTACGGACACCTCGGCCCGCATCCGTACTCTCCCCGGCGGTGCGGGCGCCAACGTCGCCTGCTGGGCCGCGCGTTCGGGCTGCCGCGACGTACGGCTGCTGGCCCGTGTCGGCGCCGACCGTGCGGTCTGGCACCGTGACGCGCTCCGACGGGCAGGGGTACGTTGCCTGCTGGCCGTGGACGACGACGTGCCGACCGCCACCGTCGTCGCCCTCGTCGATTCCGCCGCCGAGCGCACCTTCCTCACCGACAGCGGTGCCGTGCTCCGGCTCTCCCCCGACGACTGGTCACCGTCGATGCTCGACGGCATCGCCCATCTCCACCTCTCCGGGTACCTCCTCTTCGCCGCGACGAGCCGCGCGACGGCCCTGCTCGCCCTGCGGGAGGCCCGACGACGGGGGGTCACGGTGAGCGTCGACCCGGCTTCGGCCGGCTTCCTCGCCGAGCTGGGCGTCGGCCGGTTCCTGACAGTCGTGGAGGGCACGGATCTGCTGCTGCCCAATGCGGACGAGGCCCGGCTGCTCACCGGTCTCCCCGAACCGGCCGACGCGGCGGCCAAGTTGAGCCTTCAGGTGCCCCGGGTGGTCGTCACGCTCGGCGAGGGCGGGGCCCTGCTGGCCGTCGCGGGCACGGTGACCCGGCGCATCCCGGCTGTTCAGGTGCGGGGTGCCGTGGACTCGACGGGCGCGGGCGACGCGTTCACCGGCGGCTTCCTCGCGGCGCGCCTCGCGGGGGCGGACGACGCCTCGGCCGTGGCGGCGGGCTGCCGGTCGGGGGCGGAGGCGGTCACCACCGTGGGGGGCCGTCCCGGTCCATGACGCACCAGGCTCGCCGGATCGGCCCCGCCCGCTACCCGCTGCGCCCCCACCCGGTCCAGGCGGGGTGCAGCGGGTCGTCGGCCCGTACGACCGCGTCCGCGCGTCCGCCGGGCGCCACCTCGTCCTCGTACCGCGCGAAGGCGGGCAGCGTCCAGCGCTCGCCCGCCCCGGTACGCCGCCGCAGTGCGCCCGGCGACAACCGCAGATGGACGCTCAGGTCGAACGGGAACCAGTGCCCCAGCAACAACGGACCGTGCACCACCAACACACCGCCCTCGGGCAAGGATTGATACGGACTGCGCGTGGCCCGGTCCGTCACCGGATCCCAGAGATCGGGCAGCACCCGGCCGCTCCCGCCCACCTCCAGCGGCCCGAACACCTCGCGCCACAGCGCGCCCGTGTCGAACCAGCTGTCGTAGTACGAGTCGGAGTCCTCCTTGCCGTACTCGTACCGAAGACTCGCCGGCCGCAGGAACCCCTCGGTGGACACCACCAGAACCGCACGCCCCCGGACCCGCAACGCCTGCGCGACTCGCCCGGCCAACTCCCCGGTACGGGCCGCCGGGGCGCCATCGACGGCGACTTTCAGCCAGGGCCCGGCGTCGGCCGGCTCCAGACCGTCGGCGTGTGCGGCGCAGGCTTCGGCCAGCCGCTCCCAAGTGATCGCTTCGAATCGCACCCGACCATCATCACCCCGGCCCCGCGCCCCTTCGTCGGGCGTACCGCCGACGGGGTGCCTCCTCTTCGCTTCCCGCCAGGTGGTTCCGGAACGCTCCCGCCGGTCACAACACTCCCACCGGTCGCAACGTCCCCGCCGGTCAAATCGCTCCGTCCACGGCGAGTTCGCGTTCTACGATCCTCTCCATGGACCTCGAATTCGCCCGCGCGTTCGCCGCCCAGTGGGAGGACGACTGGAACTCCCACGATCTCGACCGCGTTCTGGCGCACTATCACGAGGACGTGACGTTCAGTTCACCCGTCATGGCGCGGTTCACCGGCGATCCGTCCGGCACGGTGCACGGCAGGGAAGCGCTGCGCAGGTACTGGGCGGCAGCGCTGGAGCGCATCCCCGAGCTGAAGTCCGAAGTGGTGGACGTCCGGGCGAGCGTCCATGCCCTGGTGATCGACTATCGCAACCAGATCGGCGGCCGGGTCAGCGAGGTGCTGACCTTCCGCGACGGCCTGGTGGTCTCCGGCTTCGGGGCATACGGGGAGACGCTCGCCGGCTGACGGCGCCCCGGCGGCGGTGGACGGATGCGCGTCACGCGGTCTACTTCTTCGCGCCGCAGTCCACCGCGTCGGCGTCGTCCGAGAGCGCACTGCCCTCGGGCAGCAGATACGTCGCCCAGATCACCACAGGTTCGGTCCCCAGGTTGCGTCCGATGTGGCGGTGCTCGGCCCCGGACGGCTCAATGAAGGACGAGCCCGCGGATATCACCTCGACCGAGCAGTCGTCCATAGTGCGCGTCAGCGTCCCGGACTTGACGACGGCGATGACCTGACCGCTATGGGTGTGCCAGCCGGTGGAGCCGCCCGGCTCGACGGTGATGGTCCGAAAGGTCACGTCGGTGCGGCCGTTCGGGGTCGTCACCTTCAGCTTCCCCGCCGATGTGCCCTTCGCGACCACCGTGCCGCTGACACCGCTGCCGGGGGTGGCGACGGCCGCCGACGGCACGAAGCCGAGCGCGGCCGCGCAGCCGCCCGTGCCCAGGGCTTTGGCGAGTTGCGCCTGCTGTACGCGCCGCCCGCGGTTCTCATGCTGTCTGCCGGCCTTCACGTGCGACTCCTCTGCCTCGGCATCCCGGAAGCGTCCCGGACACCCCGGACCGGACGTCCCGAACCGGAACCCCGGACCGGCAATCCGGAACCGGTCATGTCAAATGCCCCCACGCTACCCGGGAGTTGAGCCGCGAAACCCTCCCGGCCCGACGGTCGTCGCCCGCGCCGTCCCGGTCATTCGCCGCGGAGTTCAGCGGCGAGCGGCCCGTCGCCCGACACCTCGACGCGCCCGCCCCTGACGGCCTCGGCGAGCGTCAGCTCCCCCCGCCCGAGCGCCAGGCAGACCTCGACGTCGAGGGTGATACGGGCATCGGCGTGGTCGGCGGGGCCGTCTCCGTACACCGCCGCAGCAGCCGTCGCATTTGCCGCCCCTCCGACTGTCGCGCCGCCGGCGCGCACATGGAACTCGCCCTCGTCCAGCTGGACTTCGACGACCCCGGCATGACTCAGCCCGTCCAGCGCGCGCAGCAGCGGAAGCGCGAACCAGTGCGCCCGCACCGCATCGGTGGGCCGCCGCTCGGTGAGCGCGGGCGCGCCCCACTCCGCGAGGGCGGCGAGTACGGGCAGCAGCCCGCGGCCGCGCTCCGTCAGTTCGTACACCGAGGCCGCGGCGGGCGGCGGAAGCCTGCGGCGGGTGGCCAGACCGCCCTGCTCCATGTCCTTGAGCCGGGAGGCGAGAACGTCCGTACTGACGCCCGGCAGGTCGGCGTGGAGGTCGGTGTAGCGGCGGGGGCCCGCCAGCAGTTCACGGACGATCAGCAGGGTCCACCGGTCACCCACGGAATCGAGGGAGCGTGCGGTGGCGCAGAACTGGTCGTAACTCCGGCGGCGGGCCGGGCGGGTTGCGGACTGTTGCTGACGTGGCATGCGACGCAGTCTAGACATGTTGTTGGACTTTCCAAGCTCTGGCTTGGTAAAACCAAGTATCGCAATCAGGTCGGGGAGGCCACCGCATGGAATTCCGGCAGTCCAGCAAGCTCGACGAGGTCTGTTACGAGATCCGGGGCCCGGTCATCGAACACGCCAACGCCCTGGAGGAAGCGGGCCACAGCGTGCTCCGCCTCAACACGGGCAACCCGGCACTCTTCGGTTTCGAGGCGCCGGAGGAGGTCGTCCAGGACATGATCCGGATGCTTCCGCAGGCCCACGGCTACACCGATTCGCGCGGCATCCTGTCCGCCCGCCGGGCGGTGGCGCAGCGGTACCAGGCGATGGGGCTGGTGGACGTCGGGGTCGACGACATCTTCCTCGGCAACGGAGTCTCGGAGCTGATCTCCATGGCCGTCCAGGCCCTCCTGGAGGACGGTGACGAGGTGCTCGTCCCGTCCCCCGACTATCCGCTGTGGACCGCGGTGGTGACCCTCGCGGGCGGCAAGGCCGTGCACTACACCTGCGACGAGGCCTCGGACTGGAACCCGGACCTCGCGGACATGGCGTCGAAGATCACCGATCGCACCAGAGCCGTCGTGATCATCAATCCGAACAACCCGACCGGTGCCGTCTACCCGCGCGAGGTCCTCGAAGGCATCCTCGATCTGGCGCGAAGGCACGGCCTGATGGTGTTCGCGGACGAGATCTACGACCAGATCCTGTACGACGACGCCGAGCACCACAGCGTGGCGGTCCTCGCCCCCGACCTGGTCTGCCTCACCTTCAGCGGTCTGTCGAAGACGTACCGGGTGGCGGGGTTCCGCTCCGGCTGGATGGTGATCTCCGGGCCACAGCAGCACGCCCGCAACTACCTGGAGGGGCTGACCACTCTCGCCTCCATGCGCCTGTGCCCCAACGCGCCGGCGCAGTACGCCATCCAGGCGGCGCTCGGCGGCCGGCAGTCCATCCGGGAACTGGTCGCGCCCGGCGGCAGGCTGTACGAGCAGCGCAACCGGGCCTGGGAGAAACTGAACGAGATCCCCGGTGTGTCGTGCGTGAAGCCGAAGGGCGCGCTGTACGCGTTCCCGCGCATCGACCCGAAGGTGCATCGAATCGTCGACGACGAGAAGTTCGTCCTGGACCTGCTGTTGCGGGAGAAGATCCAGGTCGTGCAGGGCACCGGCTTCAACTGGCCGCGGCCCGACCACTTCCGGATCCTGACACTCCCGTACGCTGACGATCTCGACGCGGCGATCAGCCGCATCGGCCGCTTCCTGACCGGATACCGCCAGTGATCGGATACCCCCGGTGACCTGTCCCGCCTGCCGTGTTCCCGTCCTCACCCAGTTCGCCTCCCGAGAACTCGTCGGCCCGATCGTCGAGGGCGGACTCGATCCGGCCACCGATCCGGCGTGGGCGGAGTCGGGAGCGGCGTCACCGGCCGAGTACGCCCGCTGGTCCGGTCATCTGTGCGGTATGACCTGTCTACGCATGGCGCTCGGCGCCGGGGAGGGCTCAGGCGTCCGGGAGGTCCCGGGTGCTGTACCGGCCGAGGCCGCCCGGGCCCCGTCCCTGTTCGCGCTGCGCGACGGGGCGCTCAAGTACGGCGCGTACACGGAGGATGCGGAGGGGGTGATCCGGGGCCTGATCTACGCGCCCTTCGCACAGTACGTACGGGAGGTGCACGGACTCGACGCCACGGTCCACCGCCACCTCTCCACACGGGAGATCCTCGATCTGCTGGACGGCGGCCGGACCGTCATGGCCTCGGTGCACTATGGCATCCGGCATCCGGAGCGGCCCGCTCCGGGGCGCGGCGGGCATCTGGTGCTGCTGACGTCCCGTACGGCCGACGAGGCCGGTGTCCACTTCCACAACCCCTCCGGCACGACGGCCGGGACGCGTGCCGCAGATCTTCCGCTGCCCGATTTCGAGCGCTTCTTCGCGGGGCGCGGGGTGTCGCTGCCCGCGAGCGTGTGACGTGAGATCCCCGGAACGTCACGACAAGCTTCAGTTTCAGCTTGCGCTCCTCGCGCACCCCGACCGTAGTGAACGGCGGGGGATTCCATGGTCGGTCACCCGAAGAGGTAACCGAATACCGCATCACCCACCCGCTGTTCGGTGACGTCCACGCCGTTGGCCTCCTCGCGGGCGAACTTCACGGCCTGCTGGAGCTTCTCCACCCGGTCCAGCAGTTCGTTGACCCGCCGCGCGGGCAGGGCTCCGGAGAACTGCACGGTCGTCCAGCACCCGATCGGAACGTCCTCGTAGTACACCTCGACCTGCGCCGGGTGCTTGTCGGTGGCCTCCGCCTTCACATGGTTGCGGGGCACCTTCTTCGTACGGAGCGTCCTCACCGGCTCGGTCTTCCAGGAGTCCGTCGACGGGTCCTGGGGCCAGGCCTCAGGGGCATCGAGCACCGGAAGCCTGCGGACGAAGGTGGGGACTCGGTGAAGCCCGGCCCGAGCCGTACGGGTTGTTTCCGGTGGTTGCTCCCATGTCCTTCCGCCGCCCGGCGCGCGTCGCTTGCCACAGTGAGCCCCGCGCATCCGCGCCGCAGGCCCTGACGGCCCCCCGCGCAGACTCCGAACGAAGGTTCCCGCCTTGCCCCGCTTCCCCCACTTCACCCGCGCGAAGGGCCTCACCGGCCCGAACCAGCACACCGCACTCACCACGGCCGCCGCCCTGGCCGTCCTGGCCGTGGGCACCCCGGTCGCGTACGCCACGCTCGGCGACGAATCCCCCGCTGCCTCGCAGCCCGCAGCGTCATCCGTCGTCGTGCACGGGAAGGCCTACATCGAGACCCGGCTGTTCTTCGGCACCGAACACCCCGACGGTGGACCTGTTGTGACTGATCGTCAATTCATGACGTTCGTCGACGAGGAGGTCACACCGCGCTTCCCTAACGGGCTGACCATCCAGGACGGCCGAGGCCAGTGGCGGGATTCCCGCGGGGTGATCGAACGGGAGCGCAGTTACGAACTGACCCTGCTCTACCCGGCGTCCGAGGCGCGCGTACGTGATGCCCGGATCGAGCGGATCCGGGACGCCTACGAGAAGGCGTACGCCCAGGACTCGGTGGCCCGGATCGAAGAGCGTACGATCGCCGACTTCTGACACCCGGCCGCCGACTTCCGGCACGCGACCGCCACGGTCACGCCGCCGCTCGGTCACGCCGCCGCTCGGGCCCTGGGCCCGCGCGGCCGGTTGATCCGGTGCGCCAGCGCGTGAACTCCCACCACGGTCACCGGGAGAAGCGCCAGCGCCGCAGCCGTCGCACCGGCGCCGCCGCTCTTGATACCGGCCGCCTTGAGCCGCCGCACGGCCCAGACCGAGTACGGAATGACGACCGTCGGCGCCGTGACCACCCCCGGCGTGTAGCCCCGGTACGCCAGCGACTGCGCCAGGTGCGCGACACCATGCACCCCGAAGCCGACCAGCACGCTCCGGAAGAACGGGCTGCGGCCGCCGGTGCGCGCCCCGTCCGCCGACGCCGCCGCCATGACCCCGCCCATGAGGCCGATCGCGACGTTGACGTCCCGCTGCGAGAGCTCCATCCGCTTCCAGAACGCCTCGGGCACTCGCGGGAATCGCTCCTGGAGCCCGGGCCGGGCGGCCCGCGCCCAGCCGGCCATGGTGGCCAGCTCCTCCAGATCATTGGCCACCCAGGCGGCGAACAGCCCCCAGGTCACCGCCTTGGAAACCGTTGAATCCGCCATGTCGGGCCCCCTGCGCCGCAGTTCGATGACAGCACCCTACTCACCCCCTCACCCGCGACTTCTTCGCCGACCGGATCTCCCGCGAGCAGCCGGTCCTCGCCCGCCGGATCGTCGATGCGGTGCCGCCTCGCTGAGGGCGGCCGGGTGCGGCCGGGTACTGTGCCGCAACCGGGGACCCGGGACCGATCACATGCGTGGAACAAGGGAGCGATCCACATGGGTGCGCCGATACGCCACTTCACGGCGACGACGCCGGACGGTGAGGTGTTCACGGTCAACATGGAGCGGGACTTCCGCTACGACCCCTACCGTGACTTCCTGGTCTGTGCGCACTGCGGCTGGTCGCCTTCACTGCTGACCACGGAGAAGATCACCGACATGGCCGGGGAGCATCTGGCATCGGCACACGGCGCCGACCGTGGGCTGTCCCAGCAGGAGAACGAGTCGTTCCGGAAAGCTCGGCTGATCGTGCTGCCGATCGTCGCCGTGCTGCTGATCGGACTCTTCGTCTTTCTACGGAGTTGAGGAACGGGCCGCTGGAACGGCCTGGGGGCCGGATCGGTCGAGGGCCGGGAGTCAGCCGCCACCGAGTTCCATGAGCGCGCCCACCGGGTCGGAGTCCGGGGTGGCGCGGGGCCACCAGTCGTCCTCGCCCGGCTCGGATTCGTAGCCGTACCAACGGCCGTCGTGGCCGAAGCGGAGCTGGAGTGTGCCGCTGGGGTGCGTGAGGTGGTTGCGCCAGGGGTGGAAGCGAGGGAAGTCGGCGGCAGCGAGCGCGGGGCGGGCACGGTCGAAGGGACCGGCCGGAGGGTCCCAGGGTGTTTCGAGGACGGCCAGCCCTTCGGCGCCGCCCTGGCGCCAGGCCGCCACGGCCCGGGCCAGGTCGGTGGGGGTGCGGCCGGTGGCGTACGCCAGCTCGCGGTAGAGGGCGCGGGTCGTCGCGGTGAGTCCGGCGGTCGGCCGGGACGCGGCCAGCCGTACCGCGTCCTGCCAGGCGGTGAGCCCGGCGAGCGGGTCGAGGCCGGTGGTGAGGAGCGCGTGCGCACGGGCCGCCGCATCCGTGGCCAGGTGGTCGAGGGCGAGCGGGTCGCGGGCGCCGGGCAGGCTCGGGTACGAGGGTGGCTGCCCGGGGTGCGGCAGGACCGGCAGCGGGGCGGGGAGCGGCGGGAGGTAGCGGTCCGCGAGGGCTTCGCCGGCCGGCACGGAGGGGGTGGCGGGCGCGGCGGGGCGTTCCCGGGCGGAGTGCGCGGCATTGCGGCGGCCCAGCTCTTCGAGGAGTTCGCGCTCACCCCGGCCGCGGAGCAGCAGAAGGACGAACGGGTCGGCGTCCAGCAGCCGGGCCATCTGGTAGCAGAGGGCGGCCACATGCTTGCAGGGCCAGCCGTGGTCGGGGCAGGAACAGCCGGGATCGAGGTCGCCCGCGGCAGGCAGCAGTCCGATGCCGGCCTCGGCCGCCGTGTCGGCCAGCGAGTGCGGCATCTCCTTGGCGAGCAGTGCGGCGAGGTGACCGGGGCGGGCGGCCACCGCGTCCAGGAAGATGTCCCAGTCGGCGTCGGTGAACGACCGCAGGCGCAGCTCGGCGCGGTAGGGGCGGGGGCGGCTGCCGTGGACGTAGGCTACGACTCGTCCGGGGGTCACGGTGATCGCGGCGACCTTGCCGCTGTCGGCGTACGTACGGCCGCGGGAGAGCCGTCCCTCGTCCATCGACAGGGATTCCAGGGCGGCCACCCAGGCGCGGCCCCACCAGCTGTCCGCGAAGGGTTCGTCGCCGTCGGAGGTGCGGGGCGGCACGGCCTCGAAGGTGCGCCGCAGATCGTCCGGGCCGGGGCGTGACCGGGCGACCGGGCGGCCGGCCGGTCGGGGCTCGGGGGCGTACGGACGGGGCAGGGGCTGCGGGCGGGGGCTCATGACGGCGGCCTCCGGAGCGAGACGAGATCGGCCAGGTCGCGGTCGCTGAGCTCGGTCAGCGCGGTCTCACCGGCGCCGAGAACCGCATCGGCCAGGCCCCGCTTGGCCCGCAGCAGTTCGTCGATCCGGTCCTCGACCGTGCCCTCCGCGATCAACCGGTGCACCTGCACGGGTTGTGTCTGGCCGATGCGGTACGCCCGGTCCGTGGCCTGTTCCTCGACGGCCGGGTTCCACCAGCGGTCGTAGTGGATGACGTGGGCGGCCCTGGTGAGGTTCAGTCCGGTGCCCGCCGCCTTGAGGGAGAGCAGGAAGACCGGGACCTCGCCGGACTGGAAGCGGTCCACCATCCGTTCCCGCTCGGCCACCGGCGTACCGCCGTGCAGGAGTTGGGAGGGGACGGCGCGCGAGGCGAGGTGGGCGGAGAGGAGCCGGGCCATCGTCACGTACTGGGTGAAGATGAGGACGGAGCCGTCCTCGGCCAGGATCGTGTCGAGGAGTTCGTCGAGCAGGGCGAGCTTTCCCGAACGGCCGGTGAGGCGGGTCGGCTCCTCCTTCAGATACTGCGCGGGGTGATTGCAGATCTGCTTGAGCGAGGCCAGCAGCTTCATGATCAGACCGCGCCGGGCGATGCCTTCCGAGGCCTCGATGAACGCCATCGTCTCGCGGACCGCCGCCTCGTAGAGCGTGGCCTGTTCGCGGGTGAGGAAGACGGGGTGATCGGTCTCCGTCTTGGGCGGAAGCTCGGGGGCGATGCCCGGGTCCGACTTCCTGCGGCGCAGGAGAAAGGGCCGGACCAGCCGGGAAAGCCGTTCGACTGCTTCGTCGTTGGCGAGCCCGGCCGCCGTACCGGTGCTCTCGACGATACGGGCGTGGCGGGCCCGGAACGCCTTGAGCGGGCCCAGCAGTCCGGGAGTGGTCCAGTCGAGCAGGGCCCACAGCTCGGAGAGGTTGTTCTCCACGGGCGTGCCGGTGAGGGCGACCCTGGCCGGGGCCGGGATGGTGCGCAGCGCCTTCGCCGTGGAGGAGTGCGGGTTCTTCACGTGCTGGGCCTCGTCGGCGACGATCAGTCCCCAGCTTTGGCCGGCGAGTTGCGCCGCGCTCGAACGCATCGTGCCGTAGGTGGTGAGGACGAAGCCGCCGTCGGGATCGGCGAGTGTGCGGCCGGTGCCGTGGAAGCGTCGCACGGGGGCACCGGGAGCGAAGCGGTTGATCTCTCGGTGCCAGTTGCCCAGGAGGGAGGCGGGGCAGATCACCAGGGTGGGCGCGGGATGGGCGCGGTGCAGATGCAGGGCGATGAGGGTGATCGTCTTGCCCAGGCCCATGTCGTCGGCGAGGCAGCCGCCGAGACCGAGCGAGGTCATCCGGTCCAGCCAGGCGAGGCCGCGCAGTTGGTAGTCGCGGAGCGTGGCGTCGAGACCGGGCGGCGGCACGATGGCGGTGTCGTCGGCGGTGATGCGGGTCCGGAGCGCGGCCAGCGCGCCGACGGGCACCGCTTCGACCTGCTCTCCGTCGACTTCGGCGCTGCCGGTCAGCGCGACGGCGAGGGCGTCGACCGGATCGAGCAGCCCGAGCTCCCGCTTGCGCGCCTTGCGTACGAGCGCGGGGTCGACGACGACCCACTGGTCCCGCAGCCGCACCACCGGCCGGTGGGCCTCCGCGAGAACGTCCATCTCCGCCTCGGTCAGCCGCTCGTCGCCCAGCGACAACTGCCAGTTGAAGGAGAAGAGCTGCTCGGCGTCGAAGAACGAGGTGCCGTCGGTGGCCGAGCCGGGCGCGGGCCGCACAACGGCAGCGGCGGTGAGGGAACGGGCGAGCTCCCTGGGCCAGTGGACGCTCACCCCGGCCGCCGCCAGCCGGGCTCCGGCGTCGCCCAGCAGCTCGTACAGCTCGTCCTCGTCGAGCGCGAGCACATCGGGTACCGGCTGGTCCAGCAGCCGCTCCAGCGGCGTCCAGACGCGGGCGGCGCGGCGCAGTGCGAGCACCGCGTCGATCCTGGCCCGGGGACCGAACGGCTCTCCGACCGCGCCGTGCCACAGGGCGGCGGCGTCGACGACGTAGGTCGGGTCGGCCAGGCTGTGCACCTGGGTGATGGCCGCGGCGGCGTGCCGCGCAGCGCCGGGACGAGCATCCGCGGCCGTCGCAGCGGGGGCGCCGTCGTCGACGCCGTTGCGGCCGTTGCCGGCGTCGTGGCCGTCGCCGCCGTCTTCGTGGTGGTCGGCGTACCTGTCCGCCGTGTCGAAGAGTTCGTACGCCGACAGGTCGAGGCGCAGCGAGACCCGCACGCCGGTGTCGAGCCCGGCCGCGACTTCGACGGCCCAGTCACGGGCTTCCGGCAGATGCTGGGCCTCACGGGCCGCGAAAGGTGCCCCCATCGCGTATGCCGCGGCGGGTGTACGGGGCAGGGTGTCGGCCACCGCGTCGAGGAACGCCCCGAGCAGCCACTCCGGGTCGGGGACCTGGAGCGGAGCGCGGTCCGGGAGCGGGACCGCGTACCCCTCGGCCGGCATGGCGGCGGCGATCGCGCGGAGGTGAGCGACGTCCTCGGCATCGCGCGGTCCGGCCCGCCAGGCGTCGCGGTCGTCGCCCGTCAGGCCGGGGAGCAGTCTGCCGCGCGCCACCAGGTTGAGTGCCTGGAGCGCGGCGGCGCCCCAGCAGCGGGTCGCGGGGTGGGCGGACTGCTGGTGCCGGGCGCGGGCCAGCAGCGGCAGGGCCTCGCACAGGGGCAGCAGGACCGCGGGCACCGTACGCCGACGGACGTCGTCCTGCTGTCCGTGCCATCGGACGACGACGATCTCCGTGGCCGCCGCACCGGCCGCCACACCCTCACGATCCGCGGAACCGTCCGGTTCCGGGAGGGGGCCGCCATCAGGATCCCAGAAGGCGACGCGCCCGTCCCTCGGCAGTGATGCCGGAAGGAAGACAGCGGCACATCTCAGAAGGCGGACGGCGGACTCGTCAAGCCGGTGTTCTGCCGTGGTCATCGGTCCCCTCCCGTCCCGCCCTGATCCTCTTGATCGTCCTGATCCCTATGACTCCTGCGAGTCTAGGCGGGGGGTCTGACAACCAGTCGCGCACCCGCATTCCAGCAGGTCAGACACGGTACTGGCCAGGCCGGCCGGTCCGCGTGACGGAGCAGTCCGGCTCAGCGCCCGGTTCGGTGCGTGGATCGGTGCGTGGATCGGATCCTGGCACAGCACCGGGTTCAGCGCATCGCTCGGTTCCTGGCACAGCACCAGGTTCAGTACAGGGCCCAGCGGCCGGTCCGACGCCGGGATCCACGCATGCCTCAGTGCCTGGCGAACGGCTTCGAACGAGACGACCGCGCGTGTGCGGTACCTGCGAGAACAGCGGGAGTGGGCACAGGCGCCCCGGACTGCGACTTCTGCGCCCGCGTCCGTGGCTGCGGCTGCGGCTGCGGCTGCCCGGTGCGCTCGGGATGCGCCTGGGCCGGACGCTCGGGCTGCTCCTGCGTGGGGCGCTGTGGCGGCCGCACGGCCTGCTGCGGCTGCGACTCCGTCTGCTGGCCGGGCTGCTGGGCCCTCTCCAGGAAGCGGAGCAGCTCCACCGGGAACGGAAGCACCAGCGTGGAGTTCTTCTCGGCCGCGACCGCGACAACCGTCTGCAGCAGACGCAGCTGGAGCGCGGCCGGCTGGGCGGACATCTGCGCCGCCGCCTCGGCGAGTTTCTTCGACGCCTGGAGCTCGGCGTCCGCGTTGATGACGCGGGCCCGCCGCTCACGGTCGGCCTCGGCCTGCCGGGCCATGGAGCGCTTCATCGTCTCGGGCAGCGAGACGTCCTTGATCTCCACCCGGTCGATCTGCACGCCCCACCCGACCGCCGGGCTGTCGATCATCAGCTCAAGGCCCTGATTCAGCTTCTCGCGGTTGGAAAGCAGATCGTCGAGGTCGCTCTTGCCGATGATCGACCGCAGTGAGGTCTGTGCCATCTGTGAGACCGCGAACCGGTAGTCCTCCACCTGGATCACCGCATTCGCCGCGTCGACCACCTTGAAGTAGATGACAGCGTCGACCCGCACCGTCACGTTGTCCCGGGTGATCCCGTCCTGCGCGGGCACCGGCATCGTCACGATCTGCATATTGACCTTGTGCAACCGGTCGATGCCGGGGATCACCATGGTGAATCCGGGCCCTCGCACATCGTTACGAAGCCTGCCGAGCCGCAGCACGACACCTCGCTCGTACTGCTTGACCACCTTGGCCGCCGCCGACAGGTACAGCGCACCCGCCGAGGCCGCAGCCACTACCGCGATCACGAGCTCCTGGACCATCACGGCCCCCTGAGTGCCGGAAAAACTGAAACACGACAATCAATCGCTATTACCACGGTATGCCCACTATCAACCGATATGAACATGGACTATGGCTCTCCGCTTGCGACTGTCCCCCGCCCGGCCCCGCCCCGAATGCCGGGTCGCCGGGGAGCGGGCAGGGTGACCAGCGTCAGCACGCTCTCCGTGGCGTACGCAGTGCCGTGCCGTAAGCGGTGCTGACGGCTGAGCCGGACGAGACAGACGAGGACCCGCCCATGCCCGTGATCGATCACCGACGCCGCCGTCTCGGCACAGCGGCCGGAACCGTGCTCCTGACCCTCACCGTCGCAGGCTGTTCCGGCCTCGGCCGGACCGCGGTCGGGCCGGTCACCTACACGACCGAGCGGAACGCCGTGATCATGGTGAACAGCCCCTCGGTGAAAGGCTGCCACCGGCTCGCTCCCGCGGGTGCCAAGGCAGTGACCAACGGCACCCTGATCGACATCATTCTGTACCGCACACCCGACTGCACCGGGCCGGGTACGACATACGTCGCGACCACGGTCAGCGACGTCACCGGCGTCCGTAACCTCCCGTGGCGCAGCTTCACCACAGTCCACTGACCCGACGACGACCAACCATCGACCGGCCGGTCCCGGAGCGCAGAGCCGCTACACGCGACCACGGACGTACGCGAGCAGCTCCGCCGTACGCCCCCGCCGCTCGCGGGCTGTCAGGACGAACAGCCCGATGAGCAACGCCGGGATAATCGCGTTCACCCGGTCGAGCAGCGTCAGTTGGACGATGGAGGCACCAGTCATCGGTCCGCAGAAGGCGATGGCCACCACTCCGGCCAGGACCGGGATCAGCGGCGCAATGGCTCCCGCCATCTCCAGCCCTCCGATGATGTACATCGCGGCCTGGTTCGCGCCGGTGTACGGAGTGGCTGATCAGCCGTCACCGCACGGTGCACCGACGGACCGTCGACGTCGAAGCCGTACGGCCGGCCCGTCAGTACACCGGGTACCGCTCGGCCGGCCACGCGACCGCGTGCTCGAACTCCACGCACAGGTCATCGGCCACCTCCGTGATCACCGCTCGCCCTTCGGTCGCGACCAACCAGGACGGCGGAAGGTGTACGTCCCCGTGGCGGGCGCCGAGCAGATTGCCGCAGACCGCACCGGTGGAGTCGCTGTCGCCCGAGTGGTTGACGGAGAGCAGCAGCGACCGGGCCACCTGGTCGGCGCCCGGCAGCACCAGGGCGCAGTACACGGCGATGGCGAGGGCCTCCTCGGCCACCCAGCCCGCGCCCAGCGTCTCCACCTTCTCGGCGGTCGGCTCGCCCTCGGCGGCCAGGTCGACGGCCGCGCGCAGGGCCGTCGTCGTCTCCTCGTGCCCCGGGTGGCGACGCAGCAGCTCCATGGCCCGCAGTACCGCGCCCGCCATCGAGTCGCCCTCCAGGAGATGCGCGACGATCGCGGCGAACACGCCGGCGGCGTACGCACCGGTCGGATGGCCGTGGGTGATCTGCGCGCACCAGTGGGCGAGCCGGAAGCCCGCCTCGGCGTCCTTCCCCACCAGTCCGAAGGGGGCGGACCGCATCACCGTGCCGCACCCCTTGGA
The DNA here is from genome assembly GCF_042801895.1 of Streptomyces sp. NPDC057543. NCBI lineage: Bacteria > Bacillati > Actinomycetota > Actinomycetes > Kitasatosporales > Streptomycetaceae > Streptomyces > Streptomyces sp. NPDC057543. The sequence goes on from NZ_JBHVFF010000071.1 coordinate 27,190, forward strand.
CCCGGTGTTGACGGGACCGGGCTCGCCGAGCAGCCTCGACGGTTCGGGTACATGGCCGGTCGCGAGGCCCGTCAGGCAGGCGTTGCCGGGAGCCCGGCGCGCGTACAGCCAGGGCTGCTGCCTGAGCCAGCCGGTCCGCACCGGATTGTCGGCTCCGCGGGCCGGCGGAGCGGGGTGGTTCTGGGTGTCCAGCCAGCGCAGGTATGCGTTCCGCACGATCCCGATCTCGGCGCCGCCGATCCCCTTGGACATCGCCCGGGAATGGGCCCTGATCAGCCCCTCGGCGGTGAACAGGGTCATCTGCGTATCGTCCGTGACACGTCCGACGACCCCCTCTTCGTCCGCGAGAAGTCCCTGTACACCGTGGTCACCGTGCGCGCGGCGGATATCGGCGAGCGAGAGGAATTCCACGGGGTTTCCCAGGGCGTCCCCGATCGCTCCGCCCAGCAGACAGCCCCGGACCCTCGCCCTGCGGCCGACGCGGTCCCCCCATGATGTGCCGTTCACGCACGATCCCCTCGATCCCATGTCGACATGTCCCCAAAACGGCGCCGCGGGTCCATGCTGGTAAGAGAGGGCGATCGCCATGCGTACCGGTAATGAACCGACGACTGCCCGCAGTCCTCTGCGGCTGCGGCTCTGCCTGAGTCTATGGGGGCTGGCCTGGGCCGTCTTCGGCCTGACGGCCTTCACGCTGACCGACCGCCCGGGGTGGGCCGCCGCCTGCGGTGCGCTGCTTCTGCTGGTCCTCGTGGACATGGCGGTGATCGTCCACCACATCCACCAGGGCCCGCACTACCAGCCGGGACGCAATATTCCGCCGTACGAACCCGACCACGGCGGGCGCGGCAGGTACGGGCACTGACAGATACGGGCACTGACCGGGGCACGACGTCCGCCGGGCGGCATTGCCGCCCGGCGGGGCAGTGTCAGCCCTCCGTACGGAAACGGGCCGCCTTCAGGTACTCCGGGTTCGGGTCGAGGGCCGCGGCCAGCCGGAAGTGGCGGGCGGCCCGGTCGGAGCGGCCGGAGCGTTCGAAGGTGCGGGCGAGCGCGAAATGTGCGAAGGCGTTGTCGGGCTCGCGCTCCAGGACGAGTTCGAATTCGAGCTCGGCGGGACGCAGTTGGGCGGCGGCGAAGAAGGCACGGGCCCGCAGCAGCCGGGCGGCCGTGTTCTCCGGATGGGCCGCGATCACCGAGTCCAGGAGCTTCACCGCACCCCGGGGGTCGCGCGCCGCCAGCAGGTGTTCGGCCGCGCGGAAGTCGATGACGTCGGTTTCCGGGGTCCTCTCGGGCACGATTGCATCCTTCCCTTCACTACGCGGCTCTCAACACCCGGACGGGGCCCGGTATTCCGGTACGGACACCACCCGGCCGCGGCCCGGTATTCCGGTACGCACATCACCCGGCCGCGGCCCGCTTCGTCAGCTCCGACCAGACCTTGCGGACCTGCGGCTCCAGCTCCTCCAGCGGTCCGTCGTTGTCGATGATCAGATCGGCCACGGCACGCCGCTGCTCCCGGGTGGCCTGCGCGGCCATCCGGGCACGGGCCTCGGACTCGGTCATTCCGCGCAGCCGTACGAGCCGGTCGAGTTGGGTCTGCGGACTGGCGTCCACGACGACGACCAGGTCGTAGAGCGGGGCAAGGCCGTTCTCGGTGAGGAGGGGGACGTCATGGACGACGACCGAGTCGGGGCCCGCGGCCCGTTCCAGCTCGGCGGAGCGTGCGCCGACCAGCGGGTGGACGATCGCGTTGAGGGTGGCGAGCCGGTCGGCGTCGGAGAACACGATCGAGCCGAGCCCGGGCCGATCCAGGGTGCCGTCGGCGGCGAGGATGTCCGCGCCGAACGCCTCGACGACGGCTGCGAGCCCAGGTGTCCCCGGCTCGACGACCTCCCGGGCGATCCGGTCCGCGTCGATCAGCACCGCTCCGTATCCCACGAGCAGCCGTGACACTTCACTCTTGCCGGCGCCGATCCCACCGGTCAGGCCCACTTTCAGCATGCCGGGCAGCCTAGTGCCCCTCCCAGCAGGCCGGTGGGGCCGGTCAGATGTCTCCCTCGCGCTCCGCGAGGAACCGCTCGAATTCGAGACCGATCTCGTCGGCCGACGGCAGGTCGACCGGCTCGGCCACGAGATTGCCCCGGGTCTCGGAGCCCGCGACCGCGTCGTACTGGTGCTCAAGGCCCTCGACGAGCGAGACGAGCTCCTCGTCGCCCTGGTCGATCTGCCGGTCGATCTCGGTCTGGGTGCGGTGGGCCTCCGTACGCAGCGCATGGGCGACGGTCGGCAGGACCAGACCCGTCGCGGCCGTGATCGCCTCCAGGGCGGTGAGCGCCGCGTCCGGGTAGGCGGAACGGGCGACGTAGTGCGGCACGTGGGCGGCGACGCCGAGGACGTCGTGTCCGGCCTCCATCAGCCGGTACTCCACCAGGGCCTCGGCGGAGCCGGGGACCTGCGCCTCGTCGAACGGGCTGCGGTGGCCGGGCATGAGGTCCGTGCGGTTGCCGTGCGGGGTGATGCCGACGGGGCGGGTGTGCGGGACGCCCATCGGGATGCCATGGAAGTTCACCGCGAGGCGGACGCCGAGGCGTTCGACGATCTGCTCGACGGCGGCGGCGAAGCGCTCCCACTCCACATCGGGCTCGGGCCCGGAAAGCAGCAGGAAGGGCGCCCCGGTCGCGTCCTGGACGACCCGGACGTCCAGGGTCGGCGTCTCATAGGCCGCCCAGCGGTCGCGCCGGAAGGTCAGCAGCGGGCGCCGCGCGCGGTAGTCGACGAGCCGGTCGTGGTCGAAGCGGGCGACAACCTGGTGCGGGAGCGTTTCGAGCAGGCCGTCGACGATCTGCTCACCGGTCTCGCCCGCGTCGATGTATCCGTCGAAGTGGTAGAGCATGACCAGGCCGGCCGACTCCTGGGCGAGCGCCATGTCGACGACGGCCAGTCCCTTCGGCTCCCATTCGTACAAACTCTGCGGATCAAGCACGGTTACCGCTCCTCCTCGTTTCCCTGAGAAGAACGTCCGGCGGGGCACGAGCATTCCCGGACCATGCCCCTTCACCCGGCGGTTCATGCCAGAACCTGTGCGAGAACGCGGATGTGCAGTGCCGTCACCACCTACGGACCGCTGTCGGTACGGACCGTTGTCGGTAGAGACGTTGTCGGTACGGACCGTTGTCGGTACGGGCGTTGACCTTCATGTCGGTGAATACCTCGATGTGGGCGCCGAGTTGACGTCACGCCGTAACGGCCCGCGCGGATGGCCTCGGACACGAGTGAGGCCCGCGCCCCGTTGGG
>NZ_JBHVFF010000072.1:0-30386 GCF_042801895.1 Streptomyces sp. NPDC057543
GGGCAGCCGTGATTCCGGCTGCCCCGCGCTTGGTGCGGCTCCCGAACCGGGTCTTGGGGACGACGGTGCGGCGGTATTCGGTTGGTGCTGCGGTGCGTGTGGCGACAGGCCCCAGGGTCTGTCCGGCGGACCCTAGTGGACCGCGGTGTGCGCCATGCTGCCGCGGCGTGACTGCGACTGGACTTGCGGTTGCAACGGCATTCCGGCCGCCTGGTTACGGCGCGGCTGTGCGACCGCCCCGTTCTGGACGTCCATCACGGCATGCGCCACGAGTCCGCCCATCGGGTCGTGTCTGATGAGGTCCCGGAGCCTGGAGCGTGATGAACGCCCCTCGTTCCCGGGATACAGGTGCTTGCCGAGTCCGACCGCGTGGGCCAGCGCGGCGAGCGCCGCGGTCCGCGGGTCCGGCGGTACGCCGGTGCGGATCGCACTGTCCAGCCTGGCTCTGATGTCCCGGCTGATCGCCGTCTCCGTCGCCTGGTAGCGAGTCGTCGGCAGAACTCCGCACATCTGGCCCGCCACGGCATGCACCATGCCGCACCGCTCCAGATGAGCGAGGTAGATCTGACGCAGCCCCAGCCGGGGTCCGCCGATCCAGTGGACCGCCCGAACCGGGCTGCCGCGTCGGCGCAGCAGTTCCAGTGCGGAGTCCAGAGTCGGATCTCCTGTCGGCCGTGGCATCACCACGGCGATACGATCCCCGTCAGGGGCTATCCGTCCTGCCAGAGCCAGCTCCACTAGCTGAGCTCCGGCGAGGCCGAGGTCGAGCGACTGCGGCTGCGCTGTGGTACCCGTGGCCGGGTCCAGAGCGAGCAACAGAAGCTCCTCCGGAATTGTTCTGCGGCTCCTGCCCATCCATGCCTCCCCGCGTGGATGAATGACAGGGTGACCCCTCTCACATTGGTCTGTCGAGGGTGCCTGGTGGCTTTGTGCGGGAACCAGTAGGTATGTCGTTCTCGTCTAGCAGCCGGGTCAGTGGTTCACACGGGACACTGGTAGATGGTTCGGACAGCGCGGGGATGTCCCCGCGCCGCATGGAGGAGGCATCGGTGGCGGGCGAGTCCCCCGACAGGTCGAAGCAGCAGAAGTCGTCGGGTACGGCTCGGAGCGAGAGTGATCCGCGGCTTGCCGTCTTCCGCGAACCGTCCGCCGGGGCCGAGGTCGGGGCCGGCGGGGGTACGGACACGGCGACGGCCGTTTTCCGCACGGGGCCGGGTACGGGATCGAGGCCGGGACCGTCCGACGACGGTGCCGGCGAGGGCGGCGAAACCGTCGAGGACGGCGGGCGGAGCGACGACTCCTCGGACTCCGGCGACTCCGGGGCCCAGGGGGGCTCCTCGGCGGTTGAGAGCTCCGAGGGCTCCGTGGGGGCCGAGAAGGCTGCCGAGGACCCGGAGGAGGCGCCTGAGGCCGCTGGGGCCGTCGAGGAGTCGGTCGAGTCCCCCGAGAAGTCCGAGGGCTCCAAGAGCTCCGAGGACGCGGACGGTGCCGAGCCCGCCGACGTCGAAGCGCCCGAAGCGTCCGAAGCGCCCGAGGAGGGCGACGCGCGGCTGCGTGCGGCCGTCGCGGCATGGGTGTCGAAGGGCGACGCCGAGAGCGACGAGCCCGCCGAGAGTGACGAGAGCCCGAAGGCCGATGCGTCCGAGGACGCGCCTGCGTCCGACACGGGCAGCACGGATGACGCGGACGGCGCCGACAACACGGACACCGACGCCGCGGCGGAGCGCGACGGTGCGGACGAGCCGTCCGACGGCGACGCGTCCGACGCCGCCGCCGAGGACGCGAAAGCCGCCGAAGCCGACACCAAAGACCGTGCTGACGCGGACGACTCGGGCAAGGCCGACGGCTCGGGTAAGGCGGACGACGCGGGCAAGGCCGCTGACTCGGGTAAGACGGACGACGCGGGCAAGGCGGACGACGCGGGCGAGGCCGACGGCTCGGGTAAGGCAGACGACGCGGGCAAAGCGGACGACGCAGGCAAGAGAGACGACGCAGGCAAGAGCGACGGCGCAGGCAAGGCCGGCACCGCCGAGGACGAGCGCGGAATCGATCAGCCGACCGCCGTCTTCAGGGCGCCGGCGGCGGCCAAGGTCGACCAGCCGACGACCGCGCTGAAGATCACCCCGCCCGCGTCGAAGACCCCGCCGAAGCCGGCCCCGAAGCCCGAGTCCGGAGCCGAGCGGACCAGCACGTTCGTACCCCTGCGCGGGGACGACGTACGACCGGCGCCGGCCGCCGCCCCCGCAGCGGCGTCCGGCACGCCGCTCCCCGCTCCCGCGCTCTCCGGCGCCGAGCGGACCACGCAGCAGCCGATGCCGCCCAAGCCGCCGCTCGACCTGCTCGCCGAGCTGACGAACACGCCCCCACCGCCCCAGACGCCGGTCCGCACCGCCGTCCGCCGGGTCAAGATCTGGACCCCCCTGGTCCTTCTCCTGCTGATCATCTTTGCGATCGTGCAGATGGTGCGCCCGCTCCCGGACCCCGAGCTCCAGATGTCGGCGAAGCCCACGTACACCTTCAAGGGGAGCAAGCCGTCGCTGCCGTGGCCGGGCGAGGGCCAGGGCTACATGGCGGCCACCGGCCTGGGCACGGTGGACTCGTTCGGCGAGCAGAAGGCCGTGCCGATCGGCAGTGTGGCCAAGGCGATGACCGCGTACATCGTGCTCAAGGACCACCCGTTGAAGAGGGGCGAGAAGGGCCCTTCCATCAAGATCGACGCCAAGGCGGAGTCGGACGGCAAGCTGGACTCGGAGGGTGAGTCGACGCTCAACACCGTGAAGGTCGGTGACGAGCTCACGGAGCAGGAGGCACTCTCCGCGATAATGATCCCCTCCGCGAACAACATCGCGAGGCTGCTGGCGCGCTGGGACGCGGGTTCCGAAGAGGCGTTCGTCAAGAAGATGAACGACACCGCCAAGTCGCTCGGCATGACGAACACCACCTACACCGATCCGTCCGGCCTCAACGCGACCACGGTGAGCTCGGCCGAGGACCAGGTGAAGCTCGGCCAGAAGCTGGTGGAGATCCGGGCGCTGATGGACATCACCAAACTGCCGTCGTGGACCGACCCGTCGGGCAAGAACTGGCGGAACTACAACACTCTCGTTCCGTACAACGGCGCGCTCGGCATCAAGACCGGCTCCACCACCAAGGCCGGCGGCAACCTGCTCTTCGCCGCCCACAAGATGGTCGGCGACACCGACCAACTGATCGTCGGCGCCGTGCTGGGCCAGCACAAGCCCGCCATCATCGACACGGTCAACGCGGTGAGCAAGGAAGCCATGGTCGCGACCCAGGATCTGCTGACGAGCGCCAAGGTCGTGAAGAAGGGCGATGTCGTCGGCGCCGTCTCCGACGGCCTGGGCGGCAGCACCCCGGTGGTCGCGACCAAGGACGTGACGGCGGTCGGCTGGCCCGGTCTCACGGTCCGGATCGAACTGACCGACGACGGAAAGACGATCCCGCACTCGGCGGCGGCCGGTACCCACGTCGGCACGCTCACCGTGGGCGAGGGCACCAGCCAGGTGAAGGTGCCCGTCGCGCTGCAGAGCGATCTGGCGGAGCCGACGGCCGGGGACAAGCTGACCCGGATCGGCTGACCGGCCGATGGCCGGAACAGCTCGGTAGTGGGAAGAGGGTGCCGATCCCGGCACCCTCTTCCCGACTGCGTACGTGTTAGCGTCCCGGAGCAACTCAAGGATGCTGCGGAGGCGTCCTCACAGGTGTACGGGGCACGGGGCAGGCGGATTTGGGGAGACGGGGAGAGCCGTAGTGACCACTGCGGAGCCGAAGCCCGGCCGTGAGGCGGCCGACAGCAGCGGCATGAGGGACAGCCGGGGCAGCAGCGGCGGCAGCAGCAGTGACAGTACGCGGACAGCCGCGCCCGCCCCGGACGCCCCGGCCCCGGACGCCTCAGCCGCGGACGGCCCCGGGCCGCGCACCGCCCTGTCGCGGCGGACCCGCGCCGAGCGGCTGCTGCGGCACCCGGTGACGATCGCGACGGCGGCCGCCGCGGTCACCCACGTCCTCTGGTTCTTCTTCTTCGCGAACAGCGGCGGCGACCTCGCGGCCCAGGACGCCTGGGCCGAGTTCGTCGGCCGGCATCCGGGCACCGCGTACAACCTCGCCTGGTACGGGGGCATGCACCCCGTCTCGTACAGCGTCGTGTCGCCGTATCTGATGTCCGTGCTCGGTGTGCGTACGACGATGATGGCCGCCGGGACCGTGTCGGCGGCGCTGACCGCGCTGATCCTGGTCCGGGTCCGGGCCGTCCGCAATCCGCTCGCCTGCTCGCTCGCCGGGGTCTTCGCGTACCTGTGCAACGCGCTGTCCGGGCGGGTGACGTTCGGGCTCGGCATGATGTTCGCGGTGGGCGCGGTGGCCGCCGTGTTCTGCTGGCCCCACCTCCGGTGCGAGCACCGGCTCCACCGGAGCAGCTGTCGCTGCGCCCCCCGTAGGCGGTGGGCGAAGGCCGCCGTCGCCGCTCCGCTCGCCGCGCTCGCGACGGCGAGCAGCCCCGTCGCCGGTCTGTTCCTGGGCGTGGTCGCCGCCGCGCTCTTCCTGAACAAGCGGCGCCCCGGCGCGTACGCGCTGGGCCTGGCCCCGGTCGCGGTCGTGGCGCTGTCCGCGTGGCTGTTCCCGTTCTCCGGTACGCAGCCGATGTCGATCGCGACCCTGTCGCTGCCGTTCCTCTTCGCCGTCCTGGTCTTCGTTCTCGTACCGCGCGACTGGAAGACGGTCCGTACCGCGGCCGCCGTGTACGGCGTCGGGACCCTGCTGACCTACGTGATCGACTCGCAGATCGGCTCGAACGTCACCCGGATGGCGATGCTGTTCGCCGGTGTGGTGCTGCTCGCCGCGCTGCCGTACGCGCAGCCGCGCTCCCGGCGCTGGTACGCGCTGGTTCTCGCCTTCGCCGGGCTGAACTTCTGGATCGGCTTCAAGGGCGTCGACGACATCGTCCGTACCGCTCCCGCCGCGTCCTGGACGCGCGAGCTGGCCCCGCTGGTCAATGAGCTCCAGGAGGTCGGGGCCGAGCGCGGGCGGGTCGAGGTCGTACCCGCGAGCAGCCATCGGGAGGCGTCCGCGCTCGCGCCGTACGTCAATCTGGCCCGTGGCTGGAACCGGCAGGCGGACATGGAGCGCAACCCGCTCTTCTACGACGACACCTTGAACAGCGCCGGCTACCGCGAGTGGCTCGACCGCTGGGCGGTGCACTACGTGGTGCTGCCCCGGGGGACACCGGACTCCACCGGCGCGGTGCAGGAGGCGGAGCTCGTCGACGGCGGGCTGCCGTATCTGAAGCTGGTCTGGTCCGACGCCAACTGGCGGCTCTTCGAGGTCGACGGCCCGGTACCGCTGGCCGATCCGCCCGCCACGGTGGACCGGGCCGAAGCGGGCGAGCTGACCATCCATGTGAAGAAGGCCGGCCGGATCCTGATCCGCATCCCGTACTCGCGCTGGCTCGCCCTGGTCGACGACCAGGGCAAGAGCGTCGAGCGGCCGCAGGAGACCGAGGAGTCCAAGCGGCGCGAGGACGAGAACAGCCCGCGGACGTATCTCAACACCAACGGCTGCCTGATCAAGGTCGACGAGAACGAGGACGGCGACGAGTGGACGGAACTGCTCGCGCCGCGGCCGGGCGTGTACCGGCTGGCCGCCCCCTACCAGTTGTCACCCGGCACGCCGTGCCCGGAGGAGCTGCGCTGAGCCCGACCCCGGAGCCACCCGGTCGAGGGCGGCATCCGGGTCCGGCGGTTCGACGGCCGGGAATCGGCACCGCGGGGCCGACTCCGCGGTGGGTCCGGACTGCGCCTCGCCGGGTCGGCGTCCGGCGGTCGAGGGACGTCACGTCGTCCTGAACCCGGGGAGGGTCGGCAACGGTTCGGCAGGGACCGAAGCGTTACGGATCTAGCGTCGAGGCATGACGGACACGAAGCATGTACCCGACGCGCCCGACGTACTCGAAGCACCGCACGTGCCTGACGCGTCCGCCCTGCTCGCGCCGGACGCCCCCGACACTCTCGACGACGCCCCGGTGACCGACGGCCGCGACCCCGCGCGGATCCTGACGGCCATGGTCGACCACGTCCTGGGCCTCGCCGAGACCTGGACCGGATGGGACGGCCGTCCCGTCCCCGCCGATGACCGGATCTACACCCCGCACAAGGCGATCCGCCGCGTCGCCGACCACATGGTCGACCACCTCGCGGAGATGGAGGCCAGACTCGTGGGTGAGGAGACGCAGCCGGACCACTGGCACGCCTCGGCCACCACGACCGAGGCGGACCTCGCCCCGTTCACCGAGGCCGACCTCGACGAGGCGCGCAGCAGACTCGTCCGCCTGGCCAGGATCTGGGCGAACCGCCTGGACGCCCTGACACCCGACCAGCTCGACCGGTCGCCCGGAAAGGGGTGGACCTTCCGCCAACTCGCCTTCCACCTGGAGGGGTCGGCGTACTACGCGGACTCCGTGGGGGACCTGACGGCGGGCGGCGCACCCGTTTCCCGCCCGGACCGGACATCGAAGCCATGACGCCGGACAACACACCCGTCGAAGCCGCGCCGCACGAAGCCGTACCGCCAAAAGCCGCCCCGCCGGAGCGCACGAAAGGTACGGCACCGGGCGCCACGGCGATCGACCCCCCGCCGCCTTCGCCGCGCTGCACCATTCATCCGGCCCGCTGCTGCTGATTCCCAACGCCTGTGGCCGAGCCACCTCAAGCAGGGGTTGCTGACCCTCGCGACCGCATGTGCGCGTCGATGAAGGCGAGCGCCTCGGTGTTGCGTGTGCCGGGAGCCCACTGGGAGACCCACCGGTGGAGGCGTTCGGCCAGTTCCCCCGCCTCCGCTTCGGCGAACCGGCCGCTGAGGATCATGGCGTGGCAGCGGCCGACGATCGTGACGCGGGGGCGGAAGACCGTGGTGTTCATGGAGAACGGCAGGGCGAGCCAGCGCTGGATGCAGTCGTCCGCCCAGGCGGCGCCGATGCCGGTGGTGAACGCCGTGGCGAGCTGGCACATGAGGACGTCCAGAGCGCCGTTGAGATTGCTGGCCGACCCATGACGTTCGGCGTGGTCGAGGCTGAGCTCGACGGCGCGGAGCCAACTGCGGCTGCTCTCCCAGGACGTCAGGTAGGGGCCCACCTGGAAGCCGGCCGAGGCCATGCGCGGGACGAGGTCCTCGTGATCGGGATTGGCGTGGACCCAGGTGAGCAGCGCCTTGAGGATCACGGGATTCATGAGCTTCTTGCGCAGAACCCACTTGCTGAGGAACGAGAAGTCCCGCCCCGGCACCTGTGCGCCGATCCACGCGTCGACGAACTCCGTCACATCGGTGGGCACTTCGTCGGTCGGAAGCCTTCTGAGCAGCGCGCCCAGCACGAACTCGGCTCCTACGGTGGCGGCGTGGCCGTCGGTGCCGAGCCAGGTGAGCGTGGTGGTGATGGCCTTCTGGGCGTCGTCGGGGGTGAGGTCGGTGCGGTCGAGGAGTGGGTTGAGGACGTACTGGGCTTCCAGGGCGGTGGTGTGGTCGTCGCTGTGGAGCCAGGTGAGCGTGGTGGTGATGGCCTTCTGGGCGTCGTCGGGGGTGAGGTCGGTGCGCGGGAGGAGTGAGTTCAGGACGAACTGGGCGTCGAGGTGGGTGGCATGGTCGTCCGTGTCGAGCCAGGTGAACGTGGCCGCGATGGCCTTCTGGGCGTCGTCGGGGGTGAGGTCGGTGCGCTCAAGGAGCGGATCGAGGACGAAGCCCGCTTCGACAGCCGTGTTGTGGTCGTCGGTGCCGAGCCAGGTGAGGGCGGCGGCGGTGACCTGTTGGGCGTCGTCGGGGGTGAGGTCGGTGCGGTCGAGGAGTGGGTTGAGGACGTACTGGGCCTCCGGGGCGGTGGTGTGGTCGTCGGTGTGGAGCCAGGTGAGGGCGGTGGTGATGGCCTTCTGGGCGTCGTCGGGGGTGAGATCGGTGCGGTTGAGCAGGGGGTTGAGGACGAACTGGGCTTCGGCATTGGTGGTGCGGTCGTCGGTGTGGAGCCAGGTGAGGGCGGTGGTGATGGCCTTCTGGGCGTCGTCGGCAGTGAGGTCGGTACGGGACAGGAGCGGGCCGAGGACGAAGTTCGCCTCGTTCGCCTGGCCGTGCGACCGCAGCCAGGCCAGTGCGGTGGGGACGAGGAGTTGAGCGCCGTGGTCGGGCAGATGCCGCAGGCCGCGGTAGAGGAGATGGCGGGCGTTGACATCGGTGCCGAAGGCGGCGAGCCAAGGGCTGACGACCTGTTTCCAGCAGCGGACGGCGGTGGCGGACCAGGGCGGTCCCGAGAAGACGGCGCCCAGCGCGTAGCTGCCGACGCTGGAGTCGTACCGCATGATGCGGCCGATGGTGCCGGCCTCGCCGGTGAACCAGTCGTCCAGTACGGCGGTGACGGGCCCGGCGCGGTCGGCGAGCGCCATGTCGTTGACGAGACGGGCGACGTTGACGGCGAAGCGCCCGACGGTGCGGGGGCTGGTGAGAGAGCCCGTGAGCATGGCGTACGAGCCGGCGACGTCCGGGTCGGCGTCCCGTTCCGGCAGGAGGACGGACTCCATCAGCTGGTCGGCCACGATGTCGTGGGCGACAGAGAGCACGCCCTCGCCGTCGGCCTCCAGCCAGCCCAGTGACACGAGGGTCGTCACCACTGCTTCGGCGTCCGGTGTCCCGGCCACGTCCTCCCCGGTTTCCACGGCCCCGGCGAGGGCCGCCTGGGCGGAGGCGACGACCGCGGGGCGGTTCTGGGGACAGGCCGCCGCAGCTGCCGCGGCGGCCACGAGAACGCGGGGCGCGCGGGCCGGGGAGTAGGTGCTCGTACGACCGGGCACGGTCAGCTCGTCCTCGCCGAGGCGGCTGGCCAGCCAGGCCGGGAGCTCACCGCCTTCCCGCAGGCCCGCCGTCTCGGGGATGGACAGCCTCTCCTTGACCCGGCGCTCCATTTCGCGGGCGACCAGCAGGGCCACGATGGGGCGGCGTCCGCAGAGCGCCAGCATGCGGTCCATTCCCAGACGGCGGATGGCCGTGGGCGCCAGCGTCGTCAGCGCGTTGTCCGTGAGCAGCCGCTGGAACTCGTCGTCCTGCCGCAGCTCCACCTCGTCGAACAGCTGGTGCAGCAAGGCGCTGTTGGACTTCTTCAGCTTCAGCCAGCCCGGACGCACGGAGGCGATCAGTGCCACGTGGGTGTGGCGGCGACGGGCCTCGGGGATGAGCTGGTGCCGCAGGGTCGGCAGGTCGAGCTGCGCCTCGTTCAGGTAGTCGACGACCACCAGGACGGGTGTCGGCTCCGCGAGCACTTCCTGGGCGATCCGGTCGTTGATCGATGCTTCCTCGCCGGGCACGACGTGCAGCACCCGCCAGCCCGCCTCCAGAGCGAGCCGGCCCACTTCGATGCAGGTCCGGGTCTTGCCGGCGCCGGCCGCGCCCACCAGCAGCACGCCTCTGTCCCGGGCGTTGACGAGCCGCACGAACAGATTCCCCGGCTCGGCCGGATGGTCACCCCCCGGCGAGACGAAGGTCAGCCGCTCCGGCGTGAGGTTCTTCTTGAACTCCGGGAAGCCGTCGATGAGTTCTTGCTGCGGGATCACCGCCCGCAGCGGGCTCCGCGCGTCACCGCCGGGCAGACCGACCGGCTCGCCCCAGGACGGTACGCCGTTGCGGGCGAGCACGGAGCAGAATTCCGGATCGTCCAGCGCCGCCGAGATCGGCTCGGCCTCCGCGCTGTTGGTGCCCGCCGCGGGCAGCCGCTGTGCCTGCACCCCGATCAGCAGCCCGCTTCCGTCGGCGAACAGGGCGGCCCCCGAGATGCCCCGCCAGGGATCCGGCCTGCCCCGCGCCGGCTCGGCGGGCGGAACGGTGGTGAACGTGAGGTCCAGCAGCTCCGACTTCATGTTCGACCCGAGCTGGACGAACCCGGTGACCTGCTTGCTGTCGCGCCGCCGCAGCCCTTCCTTCCCCTCCGACTCGGGCCGTATCGCGAAGGCAGGGAAGCCGACGCCGGTGAACGGGATGCTGGCCAGGCCTTCCGGCAGGCGCCCGAAGACGACGGGCGCGACCGTGTCCACCACGGGGGTGTCGAGGCGCAGCAGTGCCAGATCCTTGCTGGAACTCCGCCACACCGGCGTCGCGGGTAGTTGCACGTCCTGGCCCCCGAGGAAGACGGTGCAGACGTCCTCCTCCTGGCCGTCGCCCAGGAGATGGGCCACCGTGAGGATCAGCCGGGACGCGATGCGGTAGCCGGACCCGTACTCGGCCGTGTCACCGCGCCTGACGAGGACCTCGGCCACCCGGGCCTTGTCGACAGGGCTCATTCAACGGTCAGTTCGTCGCGAGCAGGTCCGAAACGTCGTCACCGGTCCGGACCAGGTCACCAGTGTCCGTTTCGGCGGTCAGGCTGAGCTTGACCGTGTGTGTCTGCGTCGACTTCGCCGTGGCCTTGCCGCCGAGCGACACCACCCAGAACCGCACACCGGCGTTGCCCTCGGCGGACTTCTCCACGGCGACCTGCAGTTCCAGGTCGATGGAGTCGATTCGGAACTTCACGTCCTGGTTGTCCGCTTCGAGCCGGGCGCGGTTGATCTCCGACCGCAGCGAGGCGAGCAGTTCGGCGAGTTCGATTTCCATGAGTCCCCCGAGATGAAGCCGAGAAGAACAACCTGTGGCGTGTGACGCGTGTGCTCCAAGTCTTGCAGACGGCAGGGTGGTTCGGGCCCCGCTCGGGTGACACGGGGCGATTCGGCTTCGGCTCACGGCGGGCCTTGGTCCGGCCGTCGTTCGTTCGGTCCTCCAGCACCGGTGACTGCGCTGGTCGCGGCCTCGGTCACGCCGACGGTGCTCGCTCAGCTCTCCTGGACGGCCCCAGCTCGACGTAGCCGACCATGTCGCGCGACGGCTTCCCGATCCGCACAGCCGGGACGGGCGGTTCTACGAGGGCGACGGTGAGGAGTGACCTTCCGTCCGGCGCCCGGTCGTACCGGGCGCCCGGCTGCTTGTCGACCAGCCCGGCTGCTTGTCGACCAGCCCGGCTGCTCGTTGGCCAGCCCGGCTGCTTGTCGACCAGCCCGGCTGCTCGTCGACCAGGACGGCTACTCGTTGACCAGGACGGGGACGGAGACGACGGCGGCTGCCGCGGTGCCGGTGAGCTTGGTGGCGGGCGCCTTGAAGTCGATGCCCTCGCCCGCCGCGCGCGGTCCGTCGTGGTGATGGCCGCCTTCTGCGTCCTGCCCCTCTTCCTGGTACTGGAAGCTGCCGGTGCCGATGAAACGACCCTTGGAATCGTAATAGGCGGCACTCAGCTCCAGCGCGAGCACATCGCTGACGTCGGAGGTGATTGCCAGGTGCCCGCTGACGGCGGACCCGCCGGTGAGCGTGAGCCGCGTGAGGCGGACGCGGTCGGTGAACGGCCCTTCCTCGACACGTACCTCGCCCTGCTCGGGCGGCGCCGGGAGAGTCGCGGCCGGGGATGGTGCGGAACGGGGAGGGGGCAGGGGCAGGGCGTTGGCCGAGGCGGTGGCCGCGAGCGGCTCGCCCTTGCCCGGGTCGGTCCCCGCGGGGGTACCGCAGCCCGTGAGAGCGGTCAGCGCGATAGCGCCCAGCACGGCGGCCGTCGTGATGCGGATCGGGTGTCTCATCGGACATGCTCCTGGGATACGAACGACCCGGGGCCGGGAGGGGCACCCCCTCCCGGCCCCGGTCGCGTGGCTGAGTGAGGGTCAGTGGCCGTGCGGTGCGGTGCCGAACAGCGAGCGGTACATCTTGCTGTAGAGCTCGGTGTTGTCCTGGCTGGCGGCGAAGGCGCTGTTACCCGGTCCGTACGCGTAGATCGGCACATCGGCGCCGGTGTGGTTACCGGACAGGTAGGTCAGCCAGAGGCTGGCGTCCTCGCTGCCGTCCTTCACACCCGCCGGGTCGTCGGGGGTACGGAAGGTGGCCGGGCCGAAGTTCTTGGCGTCGCCGGCACCCGAGCCGTTGACGATGCCGGAGGAGCGGGCCGGGTCCTTGACGTTGGCCGAGGACGAGCGCGCGGGCACGGAGTTGTTGGCCGTGTTGCCCGAGTCGTTGTTGGCCGGCGGGGCCGCCGCCTCGGCGTTGGTGAAGGTGCCCTTCTCGATGATGTTGAAGCCGGCGCACTCGTGGTCCGCCGTCACGACGACGAGGGTGTGGCCGTCCTTCTTCGCGAAGTCCGTGGCGGCCTTGACCGCGTCGTCGAACGCCTTGATCTCGCCCAGGGTCTGCGACGCGTCGTTGGCGTGCGAGCGCTTGTCGATCAGCGCGCCCTCGACCTGGAGCAGGAAGCCCTTCTTGGACCGGCCGTCGAGCAGCGAGATCGACTTCTTGGTCAGCTCGGCGAGCGTCGGCTCCTTCTTCTCCGGGGCGTCGGCGGGCAGTTCGGCCTTGGACTTCTCGACCGTCAGGTTCCCGCGATTGAAGAGCCCGACGACCTTGCCGCCCTTGACCTTGTCGAGATCGGCCTTGGTCGCGACCTTCTGGCTCTCAGCGGTCTGGGCGGGCAGCGCCGGGTCACCGAAGCTGCCGAGCACCTGGTAGCCCTGCGACCCCAGCGCCTTCTGGTCGTCCGGCGCGAAGCGCGCGAGGCCGCCGCCGAAGATCACGTCGGCGGTGCCGTTACGGGCGATCTGCTGGGCGATCGGCGTGATCAGGGTCTTGTCGGCGGGCTTGTCCTCGTAGGACCCGTCGTCCTTCTTCGGCAGGCACGCGGCGTCGGAGTACACCGGGCCCTGGCAGCCGCGCAGCAGAGCGTGGCTCATCTGGGCGGCCGGGGTGGCGTCGGTGATCTCGGCGGTGGACACGTTGCCGGTCGCGAAGCCCGACTTCTTGGCCTGCTCCATCAGTGTGGGCAGCTTCTTCTCGTACGAGTCGACGCCGATGGCCGCGTTGTACGTCTTCACACCGGAGGACCACGCGGTGGCCGCGCTGGCGGAGTCGGTGACCAGCGCCGGCTGGTCGCTGCCCTTCTCGACGGCGGACGTCGCCACCGCGCCATAGCTCGGCAGCCGCTCCATGTTCAGCTTGCCCTCGGCGCCGTAGTAGCGCTCGCGCCCGGCGGTGACATGGGTACGGCCCATGCCGTCACCGAGCAGGTAGATGACGTTACGGATCTCCGGCTTCTTGCCATTGCCGCCCTGCTGGGGCGCGGAGTGGGCGGTCGCCGCGGTGCTGGCGGCAAGAGCGCCGGTCACGGCGAGAAGCGCCAGGATTTTGGTTGGTCTGCTGCGCATGTGTGGAGTGCTCTCCTCGGACGCTGGACGATGCACCGGGACAGGCCCGGCCGGGCAACGGTAGGAGCAGGACATGAACGCGGGACCAATACCGGGCGCCGTACCGATGTTGAACTATCCGATACTTTAAATATTGCGCAACTGGGTAACCGTGAGGTGCGTGGCCCCGTGCCGGTGCACCACACGGAACCACTTTCGGGGGCACGCGTGAGCCGCTCTGATCGCCTCAGGCCAGAGGGCAAGCGCGACTACGAGCCCCAGGCTGTGTGCGGGGCGGGGAGGAATCCCCGCGACGTAGAGCGCGGCCGGGCCTGGCCACGTGGGCGCGCGTCGGCGGCGGCAACGCCGAGCGGGCCGAAGGCAGGAGCGCGGGCGCAGCCGGAGCCGGGAAGAGCGCCCGGCCGAGCGGAGCGCATCCGGGTGTCTTGAACCTGTGGAGAAGGTTGTAACTCACCGTGCCTTGAACCCGTGGAGAAGGTTGTGACTCACCAGCTGGGAGCCTTGTGTCCGGTCCCCGGAGATGCTTGACATTCCGGTCCCAGCTGATGGTTGTCAGCGGCCCCGCTCACCTGACCGACGAGGCACCGGATCCCGGGCAACCGAATCCGCCGAAACTGTGGTCTGGAGGGCGAGGGAGGGTGCTTGATGCAGGCCAAACTAGAGGCCGAGTTCCAAGAATTCGTCAGAGCGCGGTGGTCCCATCTCGTACGGACCGCGTATCTGCTCACGGGCGATGTGCACCACGCCGAAGACCTGACTCAGACGGCGCTGGCCAAGGCGTACCGCTCATGGCGGCGCGTCTCGCGCAGTGACAGACCGGATGCGTACGTCCGGCGGATCCTGGTCAACTGCAACAGCGACCGGTTCCGCAAGCGGCGGGTTACGGAGGCTCTGACCGCGGCGCCGCCGGAGGTGGCCGGGCGCGACGAGGCCGTCTCGTGGGCCGACGAGCGCAGCGCCCTGCTCACGGCGCTGGCCGGACTGCCGCCGAAGCAGCGGGCGGTGATCGTCATGCGCTACTGGGAGGACCTGTCCGAGGCCGAGGTCGCCGAGGTGCTCGGCTGCTCGCCCGGCACGGTCAAGAGCCAGGCGTCCAAGGCGCTGGCGAAGTTGCGTACGTATCCGGGGCTCGCGCAGGTCGTGGACGAACCTGTCCGCAGCCGAGTGTCGTCCGGGCAGGAAGGCAGCAAGTGAACGAGGAACAGAAGCAGCAGGGGACGGGAACCGACGGAGACTTCGAGGAGCAGCTGCGCGAGCTGCTCGCCGAGGACGCGAACACGATCCGGCCCGCGCCGGCGCCGTATCCGGCGGTCCGCCGCCGGGGCACGATCGAGCGGCGACGCCGGGTGGCGACGACCGGGGCGGCCCTGGTGACGCTGGCGGCGATGCCCGTGGGGGCGTACGCGCTGGCCGACGGGGATGCGGGTGGGAACACGGTGGCATCGATACCGTCGGTCAGCGCCACACCGCGGACGTCAGCGACGCCGTCCGCGTCGCCGGCGAGGCCCGCGCGGCCGGTCACGGAGGACCAGCTCCTCGACGGGATCACCTTCGGGCAGGCCGTCGACGGGTTGAAGAAGTGTCTCGCATACGACCAGTCGCACACACGCGGCCCGTCCGGCTTCCGCACGGACCTGGGCGCGGCCGAGGAGTACCGGATCATCCTGGCGATGAACAGCACCGGCGACTCCAACGCGCCCGGCGATGGCATGTACGTCGTCGCGGTGAAGGAGCAACCGAAGCAGACCCGGCTGATCTGCAACGTGAAGGACGGCGAGGCGAACGGCCTCAACAGCAGCGTAGGCTCCGACGATGTGCCGGGCGCCGGCCCTGTGATGGCCGACATCAACGGCGGCAAGCTCTACCAGCAGTCGGTCCTCGACCGCGGCAACTGGAAGCTGCCGTTCCGGTGGGGTGTCATCGGCACCGTCGAGCCGTCGGTGGCCCGGGTGACCGTCTCCTACGGCGGCGCCACCAGCCAGGCCGCCCTGGACCACGGCTGGTTCGTCGCCTCTGGTGTCCTGAACCAGCAGGTCACCGCGGCCCCGCGCATCAAGGGTTATGACGCCGACAGCAAGCTGGTCTACGACTCCGACGAGGACAGCAACTACGAGAAGCGGCTGCCGTAGCGCCACCCGGCCAGGGCGCCACACAGGGGGCGGCGCCCCCGGATTTCGGTCAGCGGTGCGGCGCGAGGGCCTTCTGGTCGCCGGTGCAGATGTGGCAATCCACACCGGGCCAGAAGGCCCCCACCCACCTTGAGATCCCTGAGCCAGGAGCCCCGTCACCAACCTCTGTGGACAGAACATCTGGACGACTGCGCTCCACTCGGCCAAGTCGCCCAGCGCATCCGGGCGGTCCAGCCCGCTCAGCTCCGAAGAGGTCCAGGGTCTGCGCGGCCTGCGGGCTCGCCGCCACGGCCTCGTGTGGAGTCGGTCCGTGACCGTGCACGTGGCGGAGTCGAAGTTCACCATCGACCTTCGCCGTCGCCGACTCAATCCGAGCTGCACTTCCACGATCTACGGCACACGGGCAGCACTCTGGCCTCCACGGTCGGGGCCAGTACACGTACGCGCGCGGCGGCGTGCTCGTCGCTGCCCTGGGGGCGCTCCTTCCCGCAGGCCGGGTCGCCAGGGCCCGCACCGTGACCGCCTTGCGCACCGAGTACGGCGGCAATGCGAATCGGCGGTCTTCCGCGCACGGGCTCAAGACGTCATCTCATGCGGCGAGATGTCGGCGTACGAAGGGTGTTGCTCCGAGGACGAGCACGGCGAAGGCGGTGAGACGCTGAAGACAGGGCTGAGCAAGGAAATGGCTGTGCTGGATACCTGCTACCCGCGCACCAGTTGGCTACGAGGTCGGTGACCACGACGAGACGGGCGAGGTCAACCCCTGTACGTCTGGCGCGGATCAGTAGCAAGGCGGCGACCGTGTCGAAGAAGGCCAGAGAAGACCCGTACGCGTTCAGCCAGTTCGGCGCCCAGCCGTAGGGGTGGAGGCCATGACGAAGGAGGTCGGAGATGTGGGCGACGGATCCTGCGAAGAGCAGGCCGGCCGCCCACGCGCAGATCAGCGACACCACCCACCACGGGGTACGGCAGACCCATCCGAGCACGCCATGGATCACCCCAGGCCGCGCACAGCCGGCGGGTTACGCCGATGCTTTCGGGCTGCCGAAGCCGGGCCCCGAGAAGTGCGGGCTCCCGAAGTCGGGGCTGGAGAAATCGGGACTTCGGTAGCGGGGGCCTGCCTCCTGGCCGCTGTCTGTGGGAAGTGCGTCGCGTTTCCGGAGCTCCTCACGGAGGAAGGGGAGAAGGGCGTTGTCTCGAAGGCTCCGCAACCAGGCTTCGCGCGCCTTGTTCACTTCCGGCGATCGAGCGGCGTGCGACCTCGGCGCGGACGCCGTGTGTTCCACGGCCGTGCGGTAGAGGTAGAAGAGGCCGACGGCGGCGGTCATTGCCCCTATGCCGAAGCTGGCCCAGCCCGCGGTGATCAGTGCGTCGGCCGTGGGTGTTCGTCCACCCGCCAGGGCCAGGCCGTAGCCGATGAGCAGGAATGCGGCCGCGGCGACTACGGCAAGGACCGGGGTGAGGACGCCCAGGACAGGCAGCAGACCTGCCCCGTGCTCCTCCTGTCCTCTGCGGCCGGACAGCGGGAGGGCCCGGTGTGAGTCGTCACCGCCGGCCATCTGCTGCCGCAGGGACGTGTAGGTCCGGTACTCGGTATCGGCAACCGCGGCGATGCGGGGCCCGGCACTGAGTCCGCGGATACGCAGCTGACCGGAGTTGAGGGAGGATCGCTCCAGCAGGCCCCGTATCTCAGCGGTCCGTATGGCTTCGTCCAGCGCCAGCGCGTAGTCGGGTCTGTCCTCGTCCTGCAGTCTGTACGTGCTGTTCACGCCATTCCCCCGTCGAGTACGAACTTCGCCGTGCATCCCCTTGTCCGGCGGACAAGGGGATGGGCGTGCCGTGTGTGTACAGCACGCCCACGCCGCTGAGGACCTACAGGTCGAACTCGGTCGGCGAGATGCCTACCGCGAAGCAGGCTTCGCGGACCACGGCACGTTCGGACTGGTCGAAGTGGCCGTCGGCGCCGCCGATGACGATGCCGATCTGAACGACAGCGCGGGCCTCGGTGGGCTTTTTGCTGACCTTGCCGATGGTCTGCAGAACGCTGACCTTTCCGAATTCGAAGTCGGAAGTCAGCTTCTGGCAGTACTCGTTGAACCGGCGCTGCAGATCGTCGGCGGGGAAGTGCTGCAGGACGTCGTTGCCTGTGATGAGGGCGGCGACCCGCTGCCGCTCGGTGGGGTCGATGGAGCCGTCGGCTGCGGCGACGAGGGCGCACATGGCCATGCTCGCGTCGCGGAAGGCGCCGCTCTTGAGGTCGTTCTTCTTGGCGTTGAGCTGTGTCTGCATCGTCGAGGCCGATTCCTTGATGCGGTCCCACAGTGCCATGCGGATGCTCCAGGTGTGGTTGTTCTGTCCGTTGGGGGGTGGTTCTAGAGGTGTGTGGAGATGGCCGGCAGTAGATCCTGGAAGGTGCGCCCGTCGGCCGGGGCGCCGATGGCGGCCATCTGCCATCCCGTACCCGACCGTTGAACCTTGGCCATGATCTGAGCGGTGTGGCGGCCGCCGCCGGTCAGTGTGTAGCGGGCCAATTCCTGACCGGTGGTCTCGTCGACCAGGCGGCAGAAGGCGTTGTCGACCTCTTCGAATGTCTGGCCGGTGAAGGAGTTCACGGTGAAGACGATCTGGTCCACGTGGGCCGGTACGCGCGACAGGTCGACGACGATCGATTCGTCATCACCGCCCTGGCCCGCGCCGCCGACACGGTTGTCGCCGGTGTGCCGGACCGACCCGTCGTCGCTGATCAGGTGCTGGAAGAAGACGACGTCCTGTGGAGTCTTGTCGGCGAAGAGGACAGCAGAGGCGTCGAGATCGATCTCGCGGGCGGTCAGCCGGGCAAGGAACCCCCTGCGGGGGGCGGACTTCCAGCCCAGCCCCATGCGTACGACGGTGAGTTCGCCGCCGCCGGACTTGGTGAGGCTGATCTGCTGGCCCTTGGACAGGTTGACGGTCATGGCTCCACTCTCGACAAGGTGCGGTACTCAGGGCGGGGGAGGGACGGGGCCGAGCCCGGTCAGAGGCTGACTCCGAAGTCGGCGACGATGCCACTGAGGCCGGAGGCGTAACCCTGCCCGACAGCACGGAACTTCCACTCGGCTCCGTTGCGGTACAGCTCCCCGAAGACCATGGCCGTCTCCGTGGAGGCGTCCTCGCTGAGGTCGTAGCGGGCGATCTCGGCGCCGCCTGCCTGGTTGACCACGCGGATGTACGCATTGCGGACCTGCCCGAAGCTCTGGCCCCGCCCCTCGGCATCGTGGATGGAGACCGGGAACACGATCTTGGCGATGTCGGCCGGTACAGCGGCCAGGTCGACCTTGACGATCTCGTCGTCTCCCTCGCCCTCCCCGGTGAGGTTGTCGCCGGTGTGTTCGACCGAACCGTCCGGGCTCTTCAGGTTGTTGTAGAAGACGAAGTGCTGATTGGACTTCACCTTCCCGGCCTCGTCGCACAGCAATGCGCTGGCGTCCAGGTCGTAGTCCGTTCCGGTGGTCGTACGGACATCCCAGCCCAGACCGACGAGGACCGCGGTCAGCCCGGGTGCCTCCTTGGTCAGCGAGACATTTCCGCCCTTGGCGAGGCTCACACCCATGGACTTTCTCCCTCAACTACGCATCGGCGGGCCCGCGCGTGACCGTGCGGGCACCGAGTGGCAACAGCTGAAATCTACAGCACTGTAGAGTTGATGTGAGTGGTGCAAGCCGGGGAGTCCCCGATCGCGCGAGGTACCCGAGGGGCTGGGTACGATGCCCGGCGCCCGGCAGTTGTACGACCGGCATCGGGCAACGGTACGAAAGGGGCCGCGTCGTGGGCGCAGAGGAAGACGGCCGCTCGCGGGAGCCGCGCGCCCGCCGGCGTGGACAGGGCGAGCTCGAAGCGCAGGTGCTGTCCGTGCTGGGCGAGGCCAGCGAGCCCGTCACCGCGGTTTGGGTACAGGAGCGCCTCGACGGCGGATTGTCGTACAGCACGGTCATCACGATCCTGACGCGGTTGCTCGACAAGCAGGCGGTCACGCGTACCGGTTCGGGGCGCCCGGTTCTGTGGCAGTCGACGGCGAGCGGTGCAGGGCTCACCGCTTTCCGTATGCGGCGGCTCCTCGATCAGCGGGACGACCGGGATGCCGTGCTGTCCAGCTTCGTCTCTGCGCTGTCCCCGGACGATGAGGACCTGCTGCGGTCGCTGCTCAACGAGAGCGGTCCAGAACCTTCCGACCCGCCTACGGATGAATCGGAGGGTTGAACCGATGGGCGTCTTTGTCTATCTGCCCCTCGTTCTGCCTCTCACGGCGCTGCCCATCGCGCGCTTGGCCGAGCAGCACCTGCACCCGCGAAGCGCCGCCCGTCTCCTGACCGGTATCGCTGTGATTCTCGCGTCGTGCAGCACCTTGTGCCTCGGCCTTCTGGTCGTGGTCGGGACAGCCCAACTGCCCGGCAACCCGCTGCCCGACGGCTGGTCGGACGACGAGGTCCGGGAGGCTGTTCCGCACGACAGGATCGCCGGGAAGACATCGATCGTCGCTCTCGCGGTCGTAGCCATGGCCTGCGCGTCCACGGTGCGGCGCCACTTCCGCTTCCGTTCCCGTGCGCACAGGGCACTTGCGGAGTTTCCGACGACATCCGAAGTGGCCGTTCTGCCCGACAGTGTGCCGTATGCCTACGCGCTACCCGGCTCACCGGGCAGGATCATGGTTACCTCTGCCATGCTCGCTTGCCTGACGACGGCTGAGCAGCGTGCACTCCTTGCCCACGAGCGGGCCCATCTGGCTGGTCGACACCACCGCCTTTTGCTCGCCGCCCAGTTGGCCGGCTGTGCCAACCCGCTCCTGCGACCGCTGCGCGCGGCCATCGCGTACAGCACGGAGCGCTGGGCGGACGAGGAGGCCGCCATCGACACCGGAGACCGGCGGCTCACGGCCCGCGCCGTCGGCAAAGCGGCCCTCATCTCGCACCGTGCCACTGCTCCTGCCGTTGCCGCCTTCGCCGCGGCCGGTCCTGTACCTCGGCGGGTGGCCGCACTGCTGGGTCCGGTCCCGCCGGAGCGGGGCTGGCCACCGGCTGGTACCTCCACGGGGATCGCGGCGTTCATCGCCGCGACGGGAACCGCAGTATCCACTCTGTCCTCGCTGAACGCGGTCTTCGCGCTATTCGTCGTACTCGAAGCGGCGACGCCGCTGTAGTCGTGGCGCCAGGTTCACGGAACCCGCGGAAGCCCGGTATGCGTCGCATCACATCGGCGAAGTTGATCAGTGCTCCGGACACCGCGGCGGCCGTGAAGGCACTGAGCGCCGGCAGCCCACGGTTGGCTAGGGCGAACTGCAGGACGACCACGATCGGTACGTGGATCACGTATACGGCGAAGGAGCCAGCGACGAGGGCTTGAGTGAACCGGCTCTCGATCGTTCTTCGAGGCAGCCAAGTTCCGCCGGAACGGCGGCTCCTGGCAGCTGCGGGCCATCGGCGAGCCCGGTGCCGGCCGCACGTTCGAAGACCTGCTGGCCCCATCAGCGCACACCTGTAGCCACGCCGGCGGGATGCGGCAGGCAGCTGCTCGTGCCAAGGCGGGGGAGCGGTGGCAGGAGTCCGGCTACGTCTTCACCACCCGCACCGGCGGCCAGGTCGAGCCGCGGAACGTCTACCGCTCCTTCACCCGCGTCGCCGTGTCCGCCGGCCTCCGTTGATCCGTCTGCACGATGCCCGGCACGGCACGGCCACGCTCCTCACGGCGGCCGGAGTCGCACCGCGTGTCGTGATGGAGATCCTCGGCCACTCTCAGATCAGCATCACCATGGACGTCTACACCCACGTCGTCCAGGACACCCAGCGAGAGGCCATGAGCCACATGGACCGGCTGCTCAGTAAGAGGCGCCCCGATCGTGGGTGACCGCCCGCGTTGATGTCGGAAGTGGATGTCAAAGGCCCGGACCAAGATCGGTCCGGGGCCTTTGCGCTGGTGCCCCCGGGGACGATTCGAACCTGCGACACCCGCTTCGGTAGCGGCATCTCCCTGCCGTGCGTCGTACGCCGGTTCTCCGCGAGGTATGCCGCTGTCCAAGGTTGTTGATCACAGCGATGGATGTCAGGCGTTGGTTGGACGACTCTGGCCAGGGCGTGCTCGTGGCCCTTCTCGGCACCCGCCTGCCGCCCCAATGCTCCAGACTGCGAGAGTGGTCCTGTGCTGCTGGATCCTGAGAACACTCTGTTCATTCGTGGTGCCACGCCCGTGCTTCTGCTGGCTGGCGCGCCTGTTCACGATGCCTTGCCGCCCTTGATGGCGCCGGACGGGGCGGTGCCCTTGTGTGAGGGATGGAGCATCGTCCCTCGACTCACCCTGTGCGTCGTAGACGGGCCTGGCGACCACGGACTTGTTGTTCCCGCCCTCGCTGCGCCGGTAGTCGGTGGGGCGGACGGTGACACGGCATCGAGCGGCATGGGCGACTGGTGCGCGGAAGCAGAGCAGGCCGGCGGGGCAGTCGTTATGTCTTTGGACCAGCTACCCGAGCCACTTGACTGGTCTGCCTTGCTGTCCTCAGGCGCCACACGCGGTGGCTTCATGCCTGCGCTGGCCTGATTGCAGGAGCGTTGGACTCGCGCAGACAGCATTGCGCCTGCTGACTGCGCGAGCCTAGACCGGACCTCTTCGTCCCGAAGCAACTCGGGCGGTCGGTCGGTCAGGGGCCGGTATGCTTCTTAGCTGGTGCGATGGTCCACAGGCGTCCACCCTTGTTCGCCGGCGTGCATAGGTGTTGTCATGCAGTGAGACACTCACCGACCCGCGACGCTTGAGGCTCCCGACCATGCAGGTCTGATTCCCTGCAACGGCCACTCACGACCGTGTGGCAGTCCCGCACCTCGCATCGCCGGCCTTCCGCATGCGCGTTTCCATCGACGTGCTCCGGTCGTACGGGTCGACCTCGGGGCCGTCCCTGAACGTCCGTGGTTGTTCGCGTCAGTATGCCGTCGCTGTAGCGCAGTTAGCCCCTCGGCCGGAGCGCAGAGAACTCAAGGGCAGTCGCCGTCGGCGCCTGCGACCTTCAAGGGTCGGCTTCGCCGACGGGCTGCAACATCCTCGGCTGTTGCAGCCGTCTGTAACCGGAGACCCCGGACAGCTCCCGTTTTGACTGTCCGGGTAGTTCTCGCAAGTCAGCGCCTGAACCGGACAGCCGGACAGGCGGGACCCAGTCCGTGGCCCGCCCTGGGGCAGCCTCCACGGTCTGATGTATCCGCTCTGAGCCATAGGAGGCCTCCTGTGATGTCGCGTTCTCCCCAGCCGTGGATGCCCTCTGAAACGGTGTTGTCAGAGGCATGTCGTACGGTCCGTGCGTTGACTGGTTATCACTGGTCATTCCCATCTGCACGAAAGGGCAGCAGACTTGCGCACTCGAAGCCTCATAGCGCAGACAGCACTGGCGGCTGTGTTCGGCTCCGCCGCGCTGATCGGCGGTACGGCCGTCCCGGCCGCCGCGGACAGCAGCATCGCACTTCCCAGTACCTCGTACCGGGACATCGTGGTCGACGACGTTCACGACCACGTCTTCATCAGCGACCCGGACGGCAGCAGCGTCGTCGTCACCGACTACGCGGGCCAGGTCGTGAAGCAGATCACTTCGGAGAACGGAGCCGCAGGACTCGCCGTATCGGCGGACTCCAGCACGGTGTACGTCGCACTCCCGTCCGCCGACGCCATATCCGAGATCGACACCAGCACGCTGGCGGAGACCGACCGCTACCAGACGGGCGCGGGCACATCGCCCCGGAACCTGGCGCTGGCGGGCGGGAAGATCTGGTTCGGCTATGCGGCTGACGGCCGCGGGGGGATCGGCTCGCTCGAGCTCTCCGGAGCCGACCCGGTCGTCACGCTGGGCCAGTCCACCGGCTGGTACTACGCGCCGACGCTCGCTTCCTCGCCGGCCGACCCGAACGTGCTGGTGGCGGGTCAACAGAATCTCAGCCCGGCCACCCTCGCGGTCTACGAGGTGAGTTCAAGCGGTCTGCAGCAGCGGGTGAAGCGCACATTCTACGACAGCCCGGTCCTGTCCGACCTGAATGATTTCGCCGTGACGCCCGACGGCCAGGACATCGTCGCGGCGTTCGGCTCCCCCTACCGCCACCAGGCCCTCAGCGCCACCGACCTGTCGGTGAAGGGCAGCTACCCCACCGACGCCTACCCCAATGGGGTGGCCATCGCCGCCGACGGCAAGGTTGCGGTAGGTGGGGACGGTTCCCAGCTGTACGTCTTCCGCTCCGGCGCTAGCACCCCGCTGCGCACCTACTCCCCGGGCCGCCAGCTTCCCGCCGGACTCGCCTGGGCACCGGACGACAACCGGCTCTTCTCTGTGACCGGCGACTACCTCGGCGCCCATCCGACCCTGCATGTGCTGGTCGACGCGGGCAAGGCGGAGAGTTCCCTCACCCTTCAGGCGCCGTCGACGGCCGTCAAGGTCAAGGAGCTGACCGTCACAGGCACCCTCAGTGCCAACGACCCGTTCGCGAGCGGTACCACCGTCGAGGTGACGCGCACCGACGCCAAGTCGCCGGGCGGCGTGTCCATCGGCGGCGCCGCCGTCGCGGCGGACGGGAGCTTCCAGTTCACCGACCGGCCGCGCGTGGTCGGCCAGGTCACCTACACCGTCCGCTACTTGGGCGATGACCGGCACACCGCCGCGACCGCTCAGGCCACCGTCGAGGTCACCAAGTAGTACCTCCGCGGTACTCCGGTCCGAGGTCCCCGAGACGCCCAGGCGCCCCGAGGCCTCGGACCAGGGGTTTCAAGCCTTGCGAAACGGTCGACCACCTCACCGTCCGCGTTGGTTAGGCTCTTCGACAAGGCGCCGAAGTCAGCGGCCGGGGTACGGGCCGTCTCCTTCCCGGCCGAGCTGCTCGACGAGGTGCCACCTGGAGCAGTTCGGCGCTCCCGGTCGTGACGGTCACGTCTTCGTCGGGCCCCAGGGCGGGCAGTTGCGGCGGAGCAACTTCCGCGACGACTGGGTCAAGGCCCGGAAGGCTGCGGGCGTCACGGCCGAGCTGCACTTCCACGATCTTCGGCACACGGGCAACACACTGGCCTCGGCTGCCGGGGCCAGCACGCGGGAGCTGATGACTCGTACGGGTCACAGCAGCTCGCGCGCCGCGCTGATCTATCAGTACATGACAAGCGATCGTGACCGGGCCATCGCCGACCGGCTTGGTGTCATGATCCGGATCCTTCTCGGAGCGGTCTCCGACACCTCCGAGAAGGACCCTGGGGGCCCGTAGTGGCACGCGTGTGGCACGACCCCTGAAACGCCGAAGGGCCAGCCTGGGAGGAAATCCCTCCTGAGCTGGCCCTTTTCTCTGTTCTCTGTGCCCCCGGCAGGATTCGAACCTGCGACACCCGCTTTAGGAGTTCGACCGGCCAGCCCCCGCATCTGCGCGCCGCCTCAGGCCCTCGGCCCGACGTGCGCGCGACTGTGTACTGACGACTGCTCTCGTGCGCCTACGTTGCCGTCAGCTACTGCCGTCACGCTCGATCCCCCAACGAGCAGCGCTCTCCTCTTCCCGCACGCCGTGCAGGCCATCGAGGTCAAGCGCCGCCGCACCAGCCGCACGACGAACAAGACCACCATCAAGACGATCTACGCGGTCACCAGCCTCGGCCCCGAACAGGCCACCCCGGAACGGATCGCCGAACTGATCCGCGGACACTGGAAGGTCGAGACACTGCACCATGTGAGAGACGTGACCTTCGCCGAGGACGCCTCCCGCGTCCGCATCGGCACCGCGCCCCGCGCGATGGCAACCCTCCGCAACCTCGCCATCGGCCTCATCCGCCAGGCCGGCTGGACGAACATCGCCGCCGCGGCCGACCACTACCGGTCACGAACCGACCATGCCCTCCAACTACTCGATCTTGAAGCCTGAGAACCTCATCAACCCCGCTCCTCGACCCTGCCGACATCGCTCAGCTCCAGCACCGCGACGAGCACGAGATCGCTGCCGCGAGTGGTGCGGAATGCTGGCCCCCCATCTCCTGTGGGCTTAACCTGCAACCATGTGGGGGCAGGGATCTTCATGGCACAAGAACAAAGCGCTCCTCGCAGTGCAACGTTGTCGGCTCCACCGACACATGCGTCGTACACGGCGCAACTTGCCGCCCTCCCCGGCGGACCCTTGGTCTGCCCGTCGCCGCATGCGGCGGGGGCTGGGGATCGTGGGCGCGGCATGGGCGACGGTCGTCCTCGCGGATGCGGGGCTGATCCGAACCCATGTGCTGAAGGAGACGGACACCGGGATCGCCGCCGGGGCCGGATTCGTCGCTGGAACGCTGGCATACGCGATCTGGTTCGGGTTTGGGGGCACACCGCACGTCTCCACCGTCGAGGGGAGACGGCTCGTATCTGCCCGCACGCTCACCGGCGTCCGCACGATCGAACTGGACGCTCTGGCCAGTGTCCGCCGGTTCGCGGCGGCGGGCGGCCGAGGCCGCCCAGTCGACGAGTTGCGCCTGCGGGACCGGCACGGGCTGGGCTTGACAATCGGCCCTGTCACGCGGGCGGAGGACGAGTTGCGCCTGTGGGACCGGCACGGGCTGGGCTTGACAATCGGCCCTGACACGCGGGCGGAGGACTCCATACGCCGTGCCGTCGTGAGGGCGGACGCTCAACCGTCCGGCGCATCGGTCAAGGTGACCAGGCACGCCCGTAGCCGCCTGGGCTTGGATCCGCGCTCATCCGTTCCCCGCTTCGTGCACTTGTTCTTCGGTGCGTGGGTCGCACTTGCGGCGGTCCTGCTGCCCGCGATGGGCAGCTACACCGTCGCCTGTTTCTTGGCGGGAACCAGCACGTGGATTTCGACATCAGGTCATTGACCGCAACCGGCACCGAATACCACCCGCCTCGACCCGGGCACGCGCCCACGAAGCTCCATCTCAGCACGTGAGAACGCATCACCCCTGCATGACGGCCGAAGCCTGGGCGATCATGAGCACATGGAATCTTCGTGGACGATCAGGCACTTCTCCCAGGCCAACCCGGAGGGAACCGGGCAGGCTGACGTGCCCGCGCTGCTCCGTAGAGTCGCAGACGGAGGTTCTACGACCGCAAACGCGCCGAAGGGAAGGAGCACGTCCAGGCCGTGCTCGCTCTCTCCCGCCGGCGCGTCAACGTCCTGTGGGCCCTGATCCGCGACCGACGCTGCTGCCAGGTCACACCCCCGGTCGCCACGGCCGCTTGACTGTTGGGGCGCGCATTATCCCTCTCGGCCCACTTCCCGCGCGGCTATCTTGATCCAGGGGGCCAGGCCCGCTGCACTGCGATTGGGACGACGGCAGGCGGGATGGCAGCGGGGACCGCTGTGGTTCCTGCTGAGGAACCACTCCTTCACTCGTGGCCTTCAGCCTTCAACCATCGACCCAATGCCTCAAGGTCCTCAGCCACCGACGAAATCTCGGCTCGGACGCTTTCAAAATCCTTAGTTGACCTGCGTTGTATCGACCCGTCGTTGGTTGTCATCTTGAGCATGTGGAGGCGGACGCGCTCCCGGTGCCAGGCCGCGAAACGCCGAGCCTCGTCGGGATCGAGTCGCCCTGACTGTTGCCATCGACGGGTGAGATCCGCCGCCGCGCTGGGTTCCATGCTGCGGAACCAACGCTCAACGAGTCGAGCCGCCGCGGCAGCATCCTCGGCCGGTGTTGGCAGCTTCTTCTTGCTCCTCCAGAGCTTCATCCGCCCCTCCCATTCGTCAGCCAGGCAACTGTACGGGCCCGACCTATTCACGGCCAGATCTCCCGCCTCATCGCTACCGGTGCTGAGCTCGACGTCGATGATTGCGACATGGCCGGAGACGAGGACGCCAGGTGAGCACGTGCTGACGGTGCCCGACGTAATGGAGCGGCTGAAGCTCGGCCGCTCCACGGTCTACGACCTCATCCGTTCCCGGCGCCTGCCCTCGCTCACCATCGGCCGGCGCCGTCGCATCCCTGCGCGGGCTGTGCGCGAGTACATCACCAACGAACTGGAGGCGGCGGCCTGATGGTTCAGCAGCGCAAGCGAAACCCCGATGGCGCGGGCACCATCACCAAGCGCAAGGACGGCCGCTTTCAGTGTGCTGTCTACGTGCTCCAGCCGGATGGCACCCGTGCCCGCAAGTAGACCCAAAGTGGTAGAGACCGAGCGGAGGTTGAGAAGATCCTGGCATGCAGTTCGATGGCCCTGCCGGTTTGAGTCACGCATGCACAGAACGGCTCGGTGAGAAGGCCGGTCGGCAGTTTGCTGCCATGGCCCGCCGAGGCTTTCAGTTGGTCCGCCCAGCGGGAACTATCCAGGCCACTGGGCAATGTCGACTTGGTGGGCCTGCTCTCCTCGAACCGGAGACCTGCTGGCCCGAACAGAACGGGGTTCCGTTGTCCCTGCATGCCGTGCTGGACACCGATGCTCTGGCTATCTGGCTGGGCAACGAACTGCCCACACGACCCGGCCTGCTCAACTTCTTCTACCTCGATCCAGACTTGCCGTACGAGGAGTACCGCAAACTGGACATGTCCGAGTCTGCGGCATACCGCGTCATTTCCGCCGATCCGGCACGGGCAGTAGAGATGTGGGCACCCGAACCAGCGAGACGTTACCCGGCTGTATCTGTCCAGGCGGCTGAGGCAGCCATGCTCCCGGACTGCTGGGACGTCGAGGACGAGGACGTGGAGTTCGACAGGGACCAGCACTGGGGCGCGGCATCGCTCATTCTCGATGAGATGGGAGATCTCGACGGGAACACCGCCGGGAGTCACTGCGCCTTCGGTTGGCCGGACACCTCGTACACGCTCAAGGTGTCGTCCCGCGACGCCGACGGCCCAGCCGTTCATCTGCTCCAGCTTGCCGAGGACACCGAACTCGGATGGGGTTGGGGGGACGCCGGAACGTTGTACTTCACGATCCCGGTCAAGGCGCTTGCGACCGGCGACTTCAGCCAGGCCGTGGCACAGGTTCTCTGCTGTTGATCCGCTCAGCAGGAGATCGGTACCGGAGTCCGCATCGCCGTCGTCGTGTCCACTTCGAGTAAGTTGATATCAAAGGCCCCGGACCGTGATTGGTCCGGGGCCTTTTCCCTTGTGCCCCCGGCAGGATTCGAACCTGCGACACCCGCTTTAGGAGCGAGGTTGGGCGCTCTGGACCTGACCTCGGGCTCCTCGCCCTGGGGGAGTCCGGCACCACGTACTCCTGCGCACTCTGATTCCCCGTGAGACCCCGCCCGTTCTGGCACGGATGTGGCACGGACGCTCTTCGTCTCGAAGCAACTCGGCTGGCCGCGCGTCCTTGGGCTGGTGTCTCTCACCGGCTGCAGTGGTCCGCCGGTGGGCTGTGTGCGTATCGGTCAAAAGGGAGGTTCGAGATCGCCGCGGCCATTGCTGTGTGGCCCCCAGTCCCAGGGCTCCTCCGGGAAAGGTTCAGGGTCGGGGACGTCGTGGCCCCATGCTCCGAGGGCCTTCCGGGCAACGCGTCGGTTGGGGTCGTCGCTGCTGGTGTCCAGGACGCGGCGCGCGTGCACGGCGAGGTGATCACGGTGTTCGGCGAGCGCGGAGTGTTCGGCGAGGATGAGCGCAGCGATGGCGGCGGCTTCGCGCACGTCCTCGTGGCTGTCCTGCAGGAAGGGCGCGACGGCCCGATAAAGCATCGGGCGCAGGTCCCGGAAGGCCGCCACGGTGGTGTCGTGGGTGAGGAAGCCAGGGAAGTACTGCTCCGTGCGGCCAACAATCTCGTCGGAGGCGTCGTAGGCCGTGGAAACCAACCAGTTCAACAGCGTCGCGCGGATGGGGACGTTGCGATAGGGCCGGAGGGTCGTAGTCGCCGGGTGGGTGAGGATGCCGGCGACATACATGGCAACGGGGGTGGTGGCTTCGTAGATGGTGTTCTGGTGGCCGACCAGCTCACCCAGCTCCGACAAAGCAGTGACCTGGACCTTGGGGTCTGGCTCCAACAGCCGCGTCAGGACCTTGGGAAGGTCCTCACCGTTCCCGAAAGCCGTCTGGAGTGAACCCCAATCAGTCTCCGCCAGGACTACCTGGTGGGGCGGCAAGTCAGGCTCGCGGGGAGCCCCGGCGTTGGAACGGCTGTGGTTCACAGGCCAAACCTAGACCAGACTTCTGACACGATTCCCTTCCGGGCCAGTTACTCGGTCTGCGGTCCTGCCGTAGGCGGCTGCTGCATGTGTGGCATGTCACCAGTTTGGAAGACGCCGTATGCGGATGGCCGCTGACCTGGCGACTCCCTGACCTGGTCCGGAGCGAGGTTGGCGCCGCTGTTCCCCGTGAGTCCCCGCTGCGTCCCCTGCGAACGGGCACGCAGCGGGCACGATGAACCTCTCGATGCGAACTACGGGCGGGGCGGTCGTTGGAGTCTCCTCGCCTGCTCATCCGGGCCGTGAGGACCGACTATGGACGATAGCGGTCGGCACGGTTGCTGTACTTCTCTGCTGTATCGCACGAGCATCAGTGATCTGCGCCCTCAGTATCTGCTCGGCTGCGCTGATAGCTGACAGAGGCCGGGATGCTCCAACACGGCAAGACCGCAGCACTGATTATCCCGGACCACGGCTGTGGCACGTTGTGCTGATTAATGACGTTCAGAGCGATTAGAACCGCACCCCAGCCAATCAGCAGAGGCTTCTTTCCTACGTGGCGCATGACGCTGGTGAACGTCCGGAACCGCTGTTGCCGCTTACCGTGTTGAGGCTTCATGGCGGGACCGTACCGACGAGGGCCACTGTTCCGGCAGAGGTCGGTGGAGCGGCTTTGGGCTGGAGCTGCTTTGGGGTGAGTGATCATGGCCCCGTAAGCTTCCGGCGCGTCGGGCAGTCTGTGGACCTGCCCGTTAAAGCACGACGTTGGGGCCATGATCTTCGAGGCTCGCCCCAAAGTGGCTGCCTAAAGCCGTGGAGCCGACCGCCCCAGCCACGACGTGTTCTGACCTCATGCCCGTGTGCCTGCCTCTTGGGCGGGGGCGGGCGGCCGGCGGTGCCGAGCGGGGCGGAGACAGGAGCGCGGG
>NZ_JBHVFF010000073.1:0-29717 GCF_042801895.1 Streptomyces sp. NPDC057543
GCATCCGGTGCGGCCCTGCCGCAGGGAGGCGGGCAGCCGTGCCTGCGCAGCCGCTGGAGCATCTGCGTGCCTGCTTCCGGCCCGGTCGCATGCCTGGGCCGTACAGGTGAGACGTGGGGATGAAGACCGGCAGGTCAGGCCGGGCCCTCATGTATGTGGTTATGCATGTTTTGTTCTGCATGCTCTGCGGTCGTTCGAACTCCCGGCAGAACAGGACCTGTTGGTGGGCGCAACGCAGGTGGGGGAGGGCAGCGTCGAAGCAGCCACCAGAGCGTGACACAGCAGGGAAATCGCGCCCGCCTACCGCTGCCCGCCCACCGCCGCCGTCGCGCGGGTGGCGGTTCCCACGGCAACCGCGTTGGCTGTGACGATCACGGCGATGGCCGACCAGGAGGCCGGTTCGAGGCGCTGGCCGAGGACCACCGTTCCGGCAAGGGCCGCGAACACCGGATTGACGCTCATGAAGACACCGAAGAACTGGGCGGGGACCCGGCGCAACGCGAGCAGATCAGCCAGGAACGGCACCGCGGAGGACAGCACACCGGCAGCAAGCACGCACCGACGGCATCACCTACCGCCCCCTGCGCGACGCAGACCCCGTACCCGTCCACCTCATCTGGCGCCACCGCGACCCGCACCCCGCCACGCACGCCGTCGTCGCACTGCTCGCCGACCTCTATCGCGAAGACACGTGAGCCGCGGGTGGCAGGTGGCAGGTGGCAGGTGGCGGGTAGCGGGACGGAGCTCAGAGATCTCAGTAAAGCCTCCAGTGAAATTTTCCGCCGCCCACCCACCGGATCACTTCCGGATCGTCGAGATCATGGACCCTGATGCCCGCGAGCGCGGCGACGGCGAGCACGTCCGTCATCGATGTCGCCTCGGCTACGACCTCCCCGTCGATCTGCACAAGACGGAAGGGCGGATCACCCGGCTGCAGATTCAGCACAGTGATCCGAGGCATTGAGACACGGGGGCTCGCACTTTCGGTCATGCCTGGATGTTCCACGTCGACGTCGGCAGTATGCCCGGCGGCAGGGCCGCACGGTCCTAGATCACTCGGCTGAGCGAAGACGGCGCCCCCGCGCGCCCGGGGCACGGATGGGCCGGAGAGGTGAGTGCGGGGTCTGTCGTCGCGCGCTCAGCGCGGGATGTCCGTCCCCGGCCTGTTTGGTGGTGCCCGCACCCCGCGCCGCGGGACAACGAACCCGACCTGAGAAAGGGACTGTCATGGCACACGGCGGCAACGTGATCGCTGAGTTCACGGCCGATCATCGTGAGCTGGAGGAGCTCTTCGCCCGGATCGAGGCGCAGCCGGTCGATCATCCGCAGCGGCGCGTGCTGGCGAACCGGCTGACGGCGGAGTTGGTGCGGCACTCGGTGGCGGAGGAGCTGCTCCTCTGTCCGGCGGTTCGCAAACACGTCCGCGACGGGGAGGGGCTGGCGGAGAAGGAACTCGCCGAACACGTCAAGATCGAGGGGCTGCTCAGGGACCTCGAAGAGCTGCACGTAGATGATCCGCAGTTCAACGACATCGTGGCGAAGCTGAGACTGGAGGTCGCCGCCCACGTACGCGAGGAGGAACAGCAACTGTTCCCGAAGCTCGCGGCGTCCTGTTCCCCCGAGAAGCTGGAAGAGCTGGGCCGGCTGGCCCGCCACGCCAAGCAGACGGCCCCCACCCGTCCACACCTCACGGCCCCGGACGTCCCGCCCGCCCACGAGCCGCTCGTGCCCGGCGCAGGACTGGTGGACCGAGTACGTGACCTGGTGCACGGCAGAAGAACCACGGGCTGACCGGCGGGCGGAAGGAGCATTGAATGCCGAATCAGGGGCGTGGCGGACAGATTCGGCAGAAGCACCCGGGAGGGCAGCGGGCAAGGAAGGACGGCACCGTGACGGTCTCCTTCGGGCCGGCGTGCCGGTACAGCGGCAACTCGGTCCTGGTCGGCGCCACGGGTGACCTGGACTGATGGAAGTGACCGTCGGCCTTCCCGGAGCCGACGCCACCTTCACAGGCGCAGGGCACTTGTCGGTGTCCGCCGCCTGATCCAGGAGTCCGCCGAGCGACAGGGCCACCCCACGGCCGACCCGCACCGGAGCCAACTGCCGCTGTAGCCGCCGGCGGGCGTGCACGGTGCACAGCCGTTCCGAGCGGAGGCCGATGTGCCGGGCACGGTCATGGGGCACGATCTTGTCCAGTCACTCCTCGGGAAAGGTTCTGCATGTCCGATCGCGCCGGTGGAAACCGTGGGTCCCTGCTCGCGGTGAGCGACCTTCACGTCGGGATGGCGGACAACCGCCGCATCATCGAGTCGCTGCGTCCCGATTCCGACGAGGACTGGCTCATCGTCGCCGGTGATGTCGCGGAGCGCGTCGAGGACGTGGAGTGGGCGCTGCGACTGCTCGCGGGCCGTTTCTCCCGGGTCGTCTGGACCCCCGGGAACCACGAGCTGTGGACGACCAAGCACGACTCGGTCCAACTGCGCGGCCAGGAACGGTACGAGCATCTGGTCGAGCTGTGCCGGAGCCTCGGGGTGTCCACCCCGGAGGACCCGTACCCGCTGTGGCCCGGCCCCGAAGGACCGGTGGCCGTCGCGCCGGTGTTCCTGCTGTACGACTACAGCTTCCGGGCCCCGGGCACGACGACCAAGGAGGAGTCCCTGGCGTACGCGCACAGGACGGGGGTGGTGTGCACCGACGAGTTCCTGCTGCACCCCGACCCGTACCCGAGCCGGGACGCCTGGTGCCGGGCGCGGGTGGCGGAGACGGAACGACGCCTCGCCGCACACGATCCGGAGATTCCGCTGGCCATCGCCGGTCACTGGCCCCTGGTCCGGGAACCGATGGCCGTCCTGACGTATCCCGAGTTCGCCCAGTGGTGCGGCACGGAGCTCACCGCCGACTGGCACCGGCGCTTCAACGTGGCGGCCGTGGTCTACGGCCATCTGCACATTCCCCGTACGACCTGGTACGACGGGGTGCGTTTCGAGGAGGTCTCCATCGGCTACCCCAGGGAATGGCGCAAGCGGGGCCACCCCAAGGGGCTGCTGCGGCGGATCCTGCCGTACGACGGGAACGGCAGCACCGGGCCGGTGTCCGTCGGCGAATGAACGACTGCCGCCCGGAGCCCAGCCGTCTGCCAATTCCCCATATTGACGAGCCCACGGTCCGTGTCGACCACGTTCAGGGGTGTTCTTGAGAGGGCATGGATTTCAGTGCCGGTGGAGGTGTGGAGACGTGCCGGCACCACGCATCCCTTCGGGATGCTGCTGTCGGCCGATCCGAAGAACGGTTCGTAGCGGGTGGTCCAGTCCGGATGCTGCGCAATTTCCTTGGCCACCTCGATCTCGAACCCTGACATTCCGATCGGGCCATTGTTGGTGATCAGCTGTCCGCAGGGGCTGAGATTCGACTTCAGCTTGTTCGAGCCGCCGAGCCGGGTGGCGATGATGTGAAATCTCGACAGGGTTTCATCAGAGTTCTCTCCGAGTCTCCTTACGGTGGCTCGTGCCACCCACCAGCCGAAATCAGCGGCAGGAAACCAACCGTCAGCCGGGTGCGCCGGCCTGGCTCGGGACCGATTCGAGAGTGCCGAACAGGCGCTGGCCCCGATCCTCGGCCATGTCGAGAGTGGCCAGCACGGACGGGGTCGAGATGCTCGGCAGCACGAAATGCAGAAGCACCGAGATCCGTCGGCCCAAGTCCTCACGCTTGCACAGGGCTTGGGACATCACCTGAATACCGGAGAAGGAGCCTGCCAGCATTTCGGCGGTCTCGCGGGGGTCGACGTGCGGCAGCAGCTCGCCCTGGTTCCTCGCGGCGACCAGCAGGTGTTCGAGCCGGTCTATCCAGGCACGGAACGGGGTGCCCCGGTCGAGTCCTTCCACCGCCTGGTCCATGGCCAGTCCGACGCTGGCGCGTACCAGCGGCTCATGACGGAGCCGGTGGGCGAGCAGCATGCCCTGATCGACGAGTTCCTGAAGCTTCGTCAGCTGCGGGGGGAGCGGATCGCTGTCCAGCTGTACGTCCATCACCCCGAGTGCCAGGTCTTCCTTGGACGTGAAATGGAAGTAGAGCGCACCTTTTGTCACGCCGGCCCGCGCGAGGATTTCGCTGATGGTGGCACTGCTGTAGCCACGTTCATCGAAAACGGCGGCGGCCGCCACCAGGATCGACCGTCGAGTCTGGATCGCGCGCGCCTGCTGTGCCATCAGCTACGAGTCTCTCTCGGTCGTGGCGTGGTCAGTGCCACTGGGATATGGCTGGATAGGAAAACCGGACTGTCAGTATCTTACTGCGGGGGCGGCCTGCCCTCCCGGTATGGATCCTCTGGGAGGAACTTTCATGGTTCAGCTCACCTCGCACAGCGCTTCGGCCGCCCTCGAAGACGTCGGGGCCGCAGATTTCACCGAATGCCCAGGAGCCGACGGGGCGACGCCGGAGGGAAGACAGCCGGAGGCGGACTTCCTGGGACAGCTGGTCCACCGGACCGACGCCGAGGACATCTTCCCCACCGGCTGGACCCGGCAGACCGAGACCCAGTTCTCGGTATCGGCCCGTTGGCCGCAGGCGCACCGCTTCTTCGCGCCCGTATCGGGCCGTCACCAGGATCCGCTGCTGATCGCGGAGACCATGCGCCAGACGACGATGCTCCTGGGCCACGCGGCGTTCGGTGTCCCGATGGGCGATCAGTTCGTGATGTGGGAGCTGGCATACGTCTCCGAGCCCGATCAGCTGCTCCTGGGAGAGGAGCCCTGGGACATCACGGTGGATGTGTCCTGCTCCCGGATCCGGCGGGGCGCCCGGAGCATCAACTCCATGCATGTCGAGTTGCTGCTGCACCGCCTGGGCACCGCCCTCGCCAGTGGCGGCGGCCGGATCAGCTGCACCTCGGCCAAGGCGTACCGCAGGGTGCGGGACGGGCGGCAGGACATGATCGGCGCCGCGATACCCCTCCTGCCCGCCGTCGTACCGGACGTGGTGGGCAGGACCGATGAACGCGATGTCGTACTGGCGCCGGGCCCGCGGCACAACGTCTGGCGGCTGCGCCTCGACACCCGGCATCCGACGCTGTTCGCCCGGCCCAACGACCATGTGCCGGGCATTCTGCTGCTGGAGGCGGCTCGTCAGGCTGCCGTCGCCGTCACCCCCGGCCATGGCTTCCTCCCCACGTCGGTGAAGACCGATTTCCTCCAGTACGTGGAACTCGACCGCCCCTGCTGGATCGAGGCCCGGGCCGTCCCGACCGGCGACCCCGTGACGACCGGGGTGCACGTCTCGGCGACACAGGACGACCGGCCGGTCTTCGCCTGCACCCTCGAATCCCCGGGCCCGCGGCAGGACGCGGCGAACGATCGGCAGGTCGGACA
Organism: Streptomyces sp. NPDC057543; assembly: GCF_042801895.1. Lineage (NCBI taxonomy): Bacteria > Bacillati > Actinomycetota > Actinomycetes > Kitasatosporales > Streptomycetaceae > Streptomyces > Streptomyces sp. NPDC057543. Next base: position 5,367 of record NZ_JBHVFF010000073.1, read on the forward strand.
GTCATGACAGCGCGCGTACTCATCACCGGCGCGACCGGCTTCATCGGCAGCCACGTGGTGGCCGCGGCCCGGACCGTCCCCGGCCTCCGGCTGCGCCTGATGACCCACCGGACCACGCTCCCCGCATCCGCCGTACCACCCGGCGCCGAGACGGTGTACGGGGACCTCGGCGACCCGGCGACGCTGCGCGGCAGCTGCGAGGGTATCGACGCGGTGATCCACTGCGCCTCCTGGATCGGCAGTGACGAACCGACCGCGCGGTCCGTGAATGCTCAAGGTACTCGGGCTCTGACCGAAGAGGCGTCCCGCTGCGGGGTCACCCGCATCGTGTACCTGAGCACGGCATCCGTCTACGGTCGGGGCCCGTTCACCGGGCTGCGGCCCGGACAGGCCGAGCCCGCCCCGGCCTCGGCCACCAGCCTCACCCGCGCCGCCGCCGAGCAGCACATCCTCGCGGCCGGTGGCGTCGTGGCGCGCCCGCACCTCGTGTACGGGGCCGGGGACCGCTGGGCCGTGCCCGGGCTGGTCGGTCTGCTCCGCCGGCTCTCGGCCGTGCCGGCCGGGTGCGGGGCGCGGCACTCGATGATCGACGCACCGGCGCTGGGGCGGGCGCTGCTGAGCGCGGCATTGTCCCCGAAGGAACTGGCCGGGGTCTACCACGTCAACCACCCCGAGCCGGTGAGCTCTTCGCAGCTGCTGTCCACCGTCGTCGACGAATTGCGGCTGCCCTGGGGGGCCACCGGCATCGACGTGGACGCGGCCCGTGAGCGGCTCGCCGGTGTGCCGTACGCACTGCACCACCTCGGCATGCTCGCCGTGGACCACTGGTTCACCGACGAACGGGTCGACCAGGACTTCGACTGGGAGCCGGGCGACGGCTTCACGACCGCCTTCGCCCGGCACGCCCCGTGGTACCGCCGGCACCTCGGCCTGAGCCCCTGACGGCGTCGGCGGCCCCGCGCCGTCGGGTCAGGCCTCGATCCGAGTACCCGTACCGCTCACCCGGACCCGGGCATCGCCCGCCCGGAGCTCGACCGTGAGTGTGCCGGGGCGGCCCATGTCCTCGCCCTGGTGGAGGGTGAGGACGGCGGTGTCCGGGACGAGGCCCAGCGCGCGCAGATAGGCGCCGAAGGCGGCCGCGGCCGCGCCCGTGGCGGGGTCCTCCACCACACCGCCGACCGGGAACGGGTCGCGGACGTGGAAGACGGCCGGCGACGCCCGCCACACCAGTTGCAGGGTCGTCAGGTCCAGCCGGTGCATCAAGGCTTCGAGGCGCGCGAAGTCGTAATCGAGTTCGGCGAGCCGCTCCCGGGTCGCGGCGGCCAGCACCAGGTGGCGGGCGCCCGCGTACGCGATCCGGGGCGGCAGGGCCGGGTCGAGATCCCCGGCCGGCCAGTCCAGGGCGGCCAGCGCCTCCGCCAGGTCGTCCGGAGCGATCTCCGTCACGTCCGGCTCGACGCTGGTGAGCGTGGCGCGGAGCTCGCCGCCCTCCCGGGTGACGGTGACCGGGACCGTACCCGCGCGGGTGCTGAACACCAGATCGCCGGGGCCGTCGCGCTCCGCGAGCGCCAGGGCCGTCGCCACGGTGGCGTGGCCGCAGAACGGGACTTCGGCCTTCGGGCTGAAGTAGCGGATCGTGTACCCGCGGACGGCCGACGGCCTTTCGCCGCCCGGCAGCTCATCACCCGGCCGCTCCTCGGCCGGCTCGGTCCGTCCGGTCAGGAACGCCGATTCGCTGTACCCCAGCTCCGCCGCGACGGCGAGCATCGCCGCGTCGTCGAGTCCGGACGCGTCAAGGACGACACCCGCCGGATTGCCGCCCTCCGGGTCGGCGGAGAAAGCGGTGTAACGCAGGACCCGGGTACCTGAATGCTGGCTCATGCCGCAGGTCAACCGAACCGCGGGCCGGCGCATTCCCGGCCCGCGGCTTCCCGGCGGGACCGGATCACCGGCCCGCGGCATACCCCGCCGGGCCGGATCACCGGCCGGACCGGGCGTCCCGGCTCAGTGGCAGTTCTTGGTGCCCGTGCCCGACTTCGTCCAGGAGCAGGAGTCCTGGAGCTTGCCGTTCGGCTTGATCAGCCGGGCCTTGTCGCCGGTGTTGTTCCAGACGTACGAACCGCGGTTCCAGTAGACGTGGCCCGACGCGTTCCTGCCCTTGCCCGTGTGGACCTTGACGGTCTTGCCCGCGCCGATGGTGTAGCTGGGGAAGGTGTACGTGTACCCGGTGTTGTCCTTGAGCTTGTAGCCCTTGAGCTGCAGCTTCGACTTGCTGTTGTTGTGGATGTCCACCCACTCGGCGTTCAGGGACGTGTTGGTGCGGGTGTCCTTGCCGGGGCTGTCGTACTGGATCTTGCCGAGGTGCAGTCCGCCCCGGTGCGTGGCGGCCGAGGCCGGGGCCGTGACGAGCAGTGAGCCGGCCAGGGCGGTGGCGGCGGCCAGGGCGAGCGGTGCGGTGGTCCGTATGTGCATGCCGTGATCCTCGCGTGGAGTTCTGGTGAAGAACTGTGAGCATAAGGGCCACGCGCGCCGCCCCCGTACGGAGGTGCGCATTTCGGCCGGGCCGTGGTCGTCCGACCGGCAACCGCCCATGCCGGAACGCCGGTTCGGGACGTACTCGTCAGCCGCGCCCCACGTACGGCATCGCCGTCGCCAGGACCGTCGCGAACTGCATGTTCGCCTCCAGGGGCAGCTCCGCCATGTGGAGCACCGTCCGGGCCACGTCCGCGGCCGCCATCACCGGCTCCACCGCAAGCCGACCGTCGGCCTGAAGAATGCCTGTCCGCATCTGTTCGGTCATGTCCGTGGCCGCGTTGCCGATGTCGATCTGCCCACAGGCGATCCGGTACGGACGGCCGTCCAGCGACAACGACTTCGTCAGGCCCGTCATGGCGTGCTTGGTCGTGGTGTAGGCGACCGAGTGCGGGCGCGGCGCGTGGGCGGAGATCGAGCCGTTGTTGATGATCCGGCCGCCCTGCGGGTCCTGTTCCTTCATCAGCCGGTATGCGGCCTGCGCGCACAGGAACGCGCCCGTCACGTTCACGTCCACCACCGCGCGCCAGTCCTCCACCGAGAGGTCCTCGACGGGGACGGAACGCGGGCCGAACGTACCCGCGTTGTTGAAGAGCAGGTCCAGGCGGCCGAAGCACTCCCGTACCGAGGAGAAGAGCGCGTCCACGTCCTCGGGGCGTGAGACATCGGCGGGGACGGTGATCACCCGGGCGCTCTCCCCGGCCAGTGCGGCGGTCTCGGCGAGGGGTTCCGGGCGTCGGCCCGCGAGCGCCACCGACCAGCCCGCGCCGGTCAGGGCGAGCGCCACCGCGCGGCCGATTCCGGAGCCCGCGCCCGTCACGACCGCCGTCTTCGAGTCGGAATTCAACAGTTTGTTGCTCATGGGGCCGCAGCGTACGCCTTCCCGTCCCGCGGGTCGCGTGGGGCCGCACGGGGTCAAGACGGCGTATGCGGCGGCGGGTTCACGTCACGGAGGGCCGGTCTTGATGATCAAGACTTCCGTCGCATATGCGCACTTTGTCGTGGGCATCCATTCCCGTCGTACTCCTCATCCGTGCGACGCCGGAGCAACGCGAACACGACAGCCGCTCGATGCGCCGGCCCGCTGCACCGTCCGAGTACACCACCAGCCATTAGAGGGACAGATGACGCACTCATCGCACCAGCAGGAGCTGCGCGACGCCGCCAGGCACTTCGGACGCCGCCGCTTCCTCACCGCCACCGGCGCCGCCGCCGCGCTCGCCTTCTCGGTCAACCTGCCGGCCGCGGGCGCCGCGAGCGCTGCCGAGCTGGACGCCCGGAAGATCAGAGAGGACCCGTTCACCCTCGGCGTCGCCTCCGGCGACCCGCTGCCCGACTCGGTCCTGCTGTGGACGAGACTCGCGCCCCGCCCGTTCGAGACCGGCAGCGGACTGCCCCGGGCCCGGGTGCAGGTGCGCTGGGAACTCGCCCGCGACGAACGCTTCTCCCGCATGGTCCGGCGCGGATCGGCCACCGCCCACCCGGAGTTCGACCACAGCGTCCACGTCGAGGTCAAGGGCCTCGAAGCGGACCGCCTCTTCTACTACCGCTTCCGTACCGGGAACTGGACCAGCCCCACCGGCCGGACCCGCACCGCACCCGCCCGAGGCGCCAGCAACAGCGCGCTGAGCCTGGCCGCCGTCTCCTGCCAGGCCTACCACCACGGCTACTTCACCGCGTACAAGCACCTCGCCCGGGAGGACGTCGACGTCGTCTTCCACCTCGGTGACTACCTCTACGAGTACGCCGTCAACGCGACCGGCGGAGCCCGTAACGACACCAGCCGCACGCTCCCCGCCCACTTCAACCGGGAGACGGTCACGCTGGAGGACTACCGGCTGCGCTACGGCCTCTACAAGTCCGACCCCGATCTGCGCGCCGCCCACGCCGCGCACCCCTTCGTCGTCACCTGGGACGACCACGAGACCGAGAACAACTACGCGGGCGAGACCCCCGAGAACGGCGTGCCGCCGAAGGAGTTCCTGCTGCGGCGCGCCGCCGCGTACCGGGCGTACTGGGAGAACCAGCCGCTGCGCACCCCGCAGCGGCCGGCCGGCCCGGACATGAAGCTCTACCGGCGCCTGCACTTCGGCCGCCTCGCCCAGTTCGACATCCTCGACACCCGCCAGTACCGCAGCGACCAGGCGTACGGCGACGGTTGGCAGAAGCCCGGACCGGAGTCCGAGGACCCCTCGCGCACCCTCACCGGAGCCACCCAGGAGCGCTGGCTGCTCGACGGCTGGCGCGCCTCGCACGCCACCTGGAACGTCGTACCGCAGCAGGTCACCTTCGCTCAGCGGCGCGACGTCCCCACCGACGCCTATCTGCTGTCGATGGACGCCTGGGACGGCTACCCCGCCTCCCGGGAACGGGTCGTGAAGGGAGCCGAGGCCGCCGGGATCGACAACCTGATGGTGCTGACCGGCGATGTGCACGTCGGCTACGGCTTCGACCTGAAGCGGGACTTCGACGACCCGTCCTCCCGCACCGTCGGCACGGAGATCGTCGCCACCTCCATCGCCAGCGGCAAGAACGGCTCGGACAAGCCGGCCAGCTGGAACAACCAGATGCAGGCCAACCCGCACATGAAGTTCTTCAACGGCCGCCGCGGATACGCCGTCATCACATTGGGCGCGCAGCGGGCGCACGCCGATTACCGCACGGTGTCCGCGGTCACCACGCCCGGCGCGCCCCTCGCGACGGCCGGATCGTTCGTCACGGAGGTGGGGAACCAGGGCCTCACGCCCGCGTAGGGCCCCGCCCCACGGACGGGTGCCGGTCAGCCGAGGTCGTCGGCCGGGTAGCGGACGCCGATGCGGTCGCGTACCGCGTCGAGCGTCCGCATCACGGCCAGGGAACCGTCCAGCGGCACCAGCGGCGACTCCGTCTCGCCCGCCCGCAGCGCCCGCGCCACCTCGGCCTGCTCGAACTGCATCCCGCGCAGCCCCTCGCCCGCCGCCCCCGCGGTGAACTCCTCCGGGTCGCGCCCCGGCCGGTGCAGCACGAACCGCTCCGGGTGGAAGAAGCCGTGCGGGAAGTCGATCCGCCCTTTCGTCCCCGTGACGGACGCGGTCACCGGGGTGTCCCCGACGATCGAACAGTTCAGCAGCGCCGAGGCGCCCGCCCCCGACCAGCTCAGCAGCATGGCCGTGTTCAGGTCGACGCCCTCCGGGGAGAGCAGCGCGTCGGCCCGCACCCGGTCCGGTTCGCCCAGCAGCAAGTGCGCGAACGACACCGGATAGACCCCGAGGTCCAGCAGCGCGCCGCCGCCCAGCGCCGGGTCGCGCAGCCGGTGCTCGGGGCCGAAGTCGCCCGCGAACCCGAAGTCGGCCTGCACGGTGCGGATATCGCCGATGGCGCCGTCCCGCACCAGTTCCGTCATGCGCCGGATGACCGGGTTGCAGTACGTCCACATGGCTTCCATCAGGAAGAGGCCGCGGTCCCGGGCGAGCTTCACCAGCTCATCCGCCTCCCGCGCGTTGAGCGTGAACGCCTTCTCGCACAGCACGTGCTTCCCGGCCTCCAGGCAGAGCGCGGCCGCCTCCCGGTGCGCCGAGTGCGGCGTCGCCACGTACACCACATCGACCTCTTCGTCGGCGGCGAGCTCCGCCCAGCTGCCGTACGCCCGTGGTATCCCGAACCGCTGCGCGAACGCCTTCGCCGAGGCGTCGGTACGTGAGGCGACGGCCACCACCTCCGCGTCCGTCATCGCCCGCAGATCCTCGGTGAACGTCGCGGCGATACCGCCGGTCGCCAGCACGCCCCAGCGCACTGCCCTGCTCATGCCCGTCATGCCTGCTCCCCAAAAGGTCTCGACCAGTCCGGCAGAGCTGAGAGCATAGATGCGGATTCAACGACATGGAGATGACAATGCCGGAGAGCGGCGTAAGCCGGGCCCAGCGGGAACGTACACACATACCGACCACCGGGACGGCGAGCGGGACCGGGACCCAGGGGCCCGCCGCCACCGGCACACCTTCCACAGGGCCCGCCGCCACCGAAGCGGCCCGGCGCACCGGACTCCTCGTCACCCTGGTTCTCGGCGGCCTCACCGCACTGCCGCCGCTCTCCATGGACATGTACCTCCCGGCACTCCCCGCGGTCACCGAGTCCCTGCACGCCCCCGCCGCGACCGTCCAGCTCACCCTCACCGCCTGCCTCGCCGGCATGGCGCTCGGCCAGGTCGTCGTCGGACCGATGAGCGACCGGTGGGGGAGGCGCAGGCCGCTGCTCCTCGGCATGATCATCTACGTCGTCGCCACCGCGATCTGTGTCTTCGCCCCCACCACGGAACTCCTCATCGGCTTCCGCCTCCTGCAGGGCCTGGCCGGTGCGGCGGGGATCGTCATCGCGCGCGCCGTGGTGCGCGACATGTACGACGGCGTGGAGATGGCCAGGTTCTTCTCCACACTGATGCTGATCTCCGGCGTCGCACCGATCGTCGCACCGCTGATCGGCGGACAGGTGCTGCGGTTCACCGACTGGCGGGGGATCTTCGCCGTCCTCACCGTCGTCGGCGTGGTGCTCACCCTGGTCGTCGGGAAGTGGCTGCACGAGACCCTGCCGCCACAGGACCGGAACACCGGCGGCATCGGCGACGCGCTGCGCACCATGCGCGGGCTGCTCGCCGACCGGGTCTTCGCCGGCTACATGATCGCGGGCAGCCTCGCCTTCGCCGCCCTTTTCGCGTACGTGAGCGCCTCGCCGTTCGTCGTGCAGGAGATCTACGGGGCCTCGCCGCAGACCTTCAGCCTGCTCTTCGGCGTCAACTCGGTCGGACTGATCATCGTGGGCCAGATCAACGGCAAGGTGCTGGTCGGCCGGATCAGCCTGGACAAGGCGCTCGCCTTCGGCCTCTCGGTCATCGTGCTGGCCGCGGCCGCGCTGCTGCTGATGACGACCGGGGTCTTCGGGGACGTGGGCCTGGTCCCGGTCGCGGCCGGGCTCTTCGTGCTGATGTCCGCGATGGGGCTCGCGATGCCGAACACGAACGCGCAGGCCCTGATGCGTACGAAGCACGCCGCCGGGTCCGCGTCCGCGCTGCTCGGCACGTCGTCGTTCCTCATCGGCGCCGTCGCCTCGCCGCTCGTCGGGATCGCGGGCGAGGGGACGCCTGGGGCTGTGCAGGCCCTGGCGGCGGATGGCGTAGCGGGGGAGCCCGAGGGCGCGGCGGACGGGCCGTGCAAAAGGCCGCAGCGGGCCTCGTGCAAAGGCCACGCCGTGGCCTGACTCCCGCACCTCCAGTCCGGATTGCCGAGCACTTCGATCGCGCGCTCCAGACATTCTCTGAAGGCTTCGAGCTCTTCGGCGTCGAACGCGTCGCTCAGTGCGCCTTCCACCCGCAGGGCGGCCTTGTCCGCTTTCTTCACCACGGCCCGGTCTGCTTTCTTCACCACGGCCCGGTCTGCCCGGGTGGCCCGATCGACCACGACCTTCTGGCATGGTCCGGACGAAGGACCTCAGTGCGCGCTCGGGTAGCCGATCAGATGCGGGCGGTCCTTCTCGTCCGTCCAGCGGAACAGGCCGACACCGTCCGACGTCACCACGCCCGGAATCCGCTGGTTCGACGGCAGGGCGCCCGTCGTGCCGCTCCTGACCGCGACCGCGACGGGGGTGCCGCCGCCGGCCAGCACGTCCGCCGCGTTGCGCGCGTTCGCCGCGCCGTACGCGATGCCCTCGTCGTTCACCGACGCCAGCGTCAGCGGCTTCGTGCCGTCCGCCCCCTCGAAGCAGAAGCCCCGCTTCGTCAACAGATCGAAGGCGAGCGGCCCGGCCACCAGGAAGTCGCCCGAGGGCGCGGTGACGAGCTGCGGGTACTGGCCGGGCTTGATCGCGGGCTTGCTGCACTCCACCGAGGCGAGCGGCTTGCCCGTCTCCAGATCGTGCACCGTCCACAGGTCATGGGTGGCGGCGCGCTTCGCGCCCTTGGCGAGCTGCCACTTCGCCAGGATCAGACCAGGGAGCACCGACGTCGGGATGCCGCTGAGCCGGTCGGTGCCCTTGGGCGCGACATCGCGGCTGAACCAGCCGCCCTGTACCCAGAACTCCTTGGACCCGCTGACCAGCAGGCCCTTCTGCGTCAGCCCGCGGACCTCGGTGAGCTGCTTGCAGGTCGTGCAGCCCTTCGGGTACTTGAGCGCGGGGGCGGTGACCTGCGACACCCGGCCGGTCACCGGGTCGACGACCGCGCTGTTCGTCCGGCCGTCACTGATGAGGATGCCGGGGCCGGTGGCGGAGACCGTGGGCACGGAGTTCCACGGCACCTCGACGCGCCGCCGGGAGCCGTCCCGCACGTCGTAGAAGTCCAGCGAGACGATCGTGTCGGCGGGGGTCAGCGCGTTCTCGCCGACCTTCCCATACGACCAGGTCACGTAGTACTCGTGGTCGTCCGCGGTGACCAGGAGGAGCCTCGGGAAGTGCTGCGCGGACGGGGGCCGCCAGCTGTCCCCGTGCCAGCCGGCCTCCCCGGTCCCCGAGTCGATGGTCCGCAGCTGGTACCTGGTGTCCGAGACCCGCACGAGGTAGGCGAGACCGCCCGTCGTCCGGGACAGCGCGTAGTCGGGCGAGGTGCCGATGAGCTCCCAGCCGTGCTTCGTGTCGAACACGGAGGGCACGGTGAGCCGGGTCACCGGGACCGAGGCCTTCTCCGCCCGCTCCTTCGGCTCGCCGGAGCTCTTCTCGCCGCCCGCGCAGGTGGCCAGCAGAAGAAGCATGGCCAGCACGAGCACTCCGCCGACCAGAACCAGGCGCACGATCTTCTGTCTCATGGCTTCCCTCGATGGGCGATCCCGACCTCGCGGCGGTCAGCGTAGCAACTGGCGCAAGGGTCGGGGCAGTTCACCTGCTCTGCTGTTCGCCGCCGGTGCCTGGCCGGAAGCGGGCGGGCAGCCTCCGCCTACAATTTGCCGGTGAACGTCACCCTCCCCACCGCGGAAGCCCTGCGCACGGCGCTGGCCGCACTGCTCGACGGGCTGCCGCCCAAGCAGGCCGCCCAGGCCGTCGACCGGCTCATCGCCAACTACCGGGGGACCACCCCCACGGACGCCCCGGTGCTCCGCGACCGTTCCGACGTCGCCGCCTACGCCGCGTACCGGATGCCCGCGACCTTCGAAGCGGTACGGTCCGCCCTCGCCGCGCTCCAGGACGCCGCCCCGGACTGGGTGCCCGCCACACACACCGACATCGGCGGCGGTACCGGAGCGGCGAGCTGGGCCGTGGCCGGGGCCTGGGAGGGGCCGCGGACCACCGTCCTGGACTGGGCCGAGCCCGCCCTCGCCCTGGGCCGCGAACTGGCCGGGATCTCCGGCATCCCCGCGCTGCGCGCCGCCGAGTGGCGCCGGGCCCGGATCGGCGCGGGCCTCGAACTGGCCCCCACGGACCTGATCACCGTCTCCTACGTGCTCAAGGAACTGACGGCGGACGTCCGTGCCGCGCTCGTCGACACCGCGGCGGCCGCCGCACAGGCGGTCGTGGTCGTCGAGCCCGGCACCCCCGACGGCTACGCCCGGATCATCGAGGCCCGCGACCGGCTGATCGCCGCCGGGCTGAAGGTCGCCGCGCCCTGCCCGCACAACGACGCCTGCCCGATCGAGCCGGGCACGGACTGGTGCCACTTCTCGGCCCGGGTCAGCCGCTCCTCGCTGCACCGGCAGGTCAAGGGCGGTTCGTTGCCGTACGAGGACGAGAAGTTCAGCTACGTCGTGGCGACCCGCTTCGACCCGGAGCCCGTCCGGGCGCGCGTCACCCGCAAGCCTCAGATCCGCAAGGGGCAGGTGCTGCTCGACCTGTGCACCCGTGACGAGGCCCTGCGGCGCTCCACGGTCACCAAGCGGCACGGCGAGCTGTACCGGGCCGCCCGGGACATCGCGTGGGGCGACGAGTGGCCGCCGCCCCACCTGCCGGGCCCGCCCGGGGACTCAGGACGAGGGATCGAGGGCTGAGAGCCGAGGGCGGAGTGGCGGCCGGCCGGGCCGCCGCTAGCCGCGCAGCTCCTGTGTGCAGCACTTCACACTGCCGCCGCCCTTCAGCAGCTCGCCCAGATCCATCGGCACCGGCTCGAAGCCGCGCGCCCGCAACGGATCGAAGAGCCCCGTGGCGGCCTGCGGCAGCAGCACATGGAGCCCGTCGCTCACCGCGTTCAGGCCGAGCGCCGCGGCGTCCGCCTCCCCGGCGATCAGCGCGTCGGGGAAGAGCCGCGCCAGCACCGACCGGCTCCCCGGCGAGAACGCCCCCGGGTAGTACATGATCTCGTCGCCCGCCTCGTCGAGCACGGACAGCGCCGTGTCCAGGTGGTAGTAGCGCGGGTCGATCAGATCGAGCCCGATCACCGGGCGCCCGAAGAACTCCTGCGCCTCGTCGTGCGAGAGCGGGCTGGACCGGAAGCCCCGCCCGGCCAGGAGGTACGAAGCGGTGACCGCGAAGTCGCCCTCGCCCTCGTTGACGTGGTCCGGCTCATGGATCTCGGTGAAGCCGTTGGCCCGGAACCACTCGCGATGGGCCCCGGCCTCCGCATACCGCTCCTGGTACGCGAACCGGGCACCGAGTACCCGGCCGTCGACGACGGTGGCGCCGTTGGCGGCGAAGACCATGTCGGGCAGGTCGGGGCGGGGCGTGAGCAGCTCCACGGTGTGCCCGAGCGCGCGGTAGCGGTCCCGCAGGTCCTCCCACTGGGTCTGGGCCAGGGGCAGATCCACGGGCTTGCTGGGGTCCATCCAGGGGTTGATGGAGTACGTCACCCTGAAGTGGGAAGGGGCACACATCAGGTAGCGGCGGGGTGTGGCCTGACGGCAAGAGGTGCGGCGCGAAGCGCCTCCGTGAGGGGCGGAGGCCGGGTGACGGGTGGGCAATGAAGGCTCCTCACGAACGGCGGGCAGGGGTGGCCTGCCGGGGGCTTCGCACGGGTGTGTGCGTGAGCCCATGGTCCGCTCTCCGGGGCCGGTTGCGCAGTGATCCGATCGGGTGGTTCCGCACGGTGAGGAGACGCACCCGTCATTTCATGACAAGAAGTGGCATAGTGCCCAGCTCATGGCGCTGTCTCGCCCACCCCGCTTCGGGACTCCGGCCACCCGAGGCGCAGGATGGTGGGACCATGGGCAGGGGCAACGTAGAGGTAAGGGGATAGATGGGCGCCGATTTCGGCCGTTATCGCGGCTCAGAGAGCAAATTTTCCCAATGGCTTCGCCGCCGACCCAAACCGCAGCAGAGCGAGGTCGACGACACCGCCCGGGAGGCGCTGCTCCTGGCTGTCGCCGAAGCCGGAATGCCGATCGCGCCCGCCGCCCATCCGGTCGGCTACCGATGTTCGTGCGAACGCATCGGCTGTCCCACCCCCGCCCGGCACCCCATCTCCTTCGCCTGGCAGACGCAGTCCACCACCGACCGCGCCCAGATCGAGCGCTGGGCCCGCAGCCAGCCGCACGCCAACTTCATCACCGCGACCGGCATGATCCACGACGTTCTCGACGTGCCGCTGTCCGCGGGCGGCCAGGCGCTGGAGCGGCTTCTCGCCGCGGACATCGACGTCGGCCCCGTCGCCCGGTCCGGCGACGACCGGATGCTCTTCTTCACCGCCACCCGCGGTACGCCCGAGGACGAGGACGAGTGGTGGCCGTGCGAGCTGGACTGCCACCCCGAGACCATGGACGAGCATCCGGGACTGCGGTGGCACTGCCGCGGCAGCTACGTGCTCCTGCCGCCGGCCACGCTTCCCGGTGAGCTGGACGTGCGGTGGGTGCGGGGGCCGGAGAACCCGCTGCCCGATCCGCTGACACTGCTGGAGACGCTCACCGACGCGTGCGCGCAGTACGCGGACGCGGCGGACCAGAGCGATCACGATTCGGTGGCGTGGCCGCTGAGCCGTTGAGCCGGTACGGGGGACGGGGCAGCTCGGTGAGTCCGGCCGCCCCGGTCACGAGCCCTTGGCCGCCGTCAGACCCGGCAGCCGGTTCAGCATGACCACCTTGCCGTCCTTCGCGCCCTTCTTCGGGACGTACACCAACTGGCTGGAGACCCGCTCCTTGGTGAGGGTGGACTTCATCTCCCCGGTCATCAGCGCCTCCACGTCCGCGTTGAGCGGCGGGCGCAGTCCCTGTGCCGCCGTCTGCCGTTCGAAGTGCTTGCTGCTGAAGAAGACCAGCGCCCCGCCGTCCTCCGTCGCCAGGCTGAGGGGCGCGAACGTACCGCTGTCCAGCGGCTGGTCGATGTACTGGTACGAGAAGCCCGCCCGCCGGGTCGTGCGGCGCGCCTCCCGCCAGCCCGACGTGGCGCTGCTGGGAGCGAAGACGTCCGGGGTGCCCTTCTGCAGGTAGTCCGTGTACTGGGTGCTCAAGTCCTCCGGTGCCACGGCCAGTTCCGCGCTGTCCGCGGCGACGGGATCGGCGCTGCCGTCGCCGTCCTTCGCGAGGGCGGGCAGTCTGGACGGCGCGACGACCGACAGGTAAGCGGTCTTCCACCCCGCTCCGGGCCCGGACTTGACGAAGACGAGCAGCCAGCGGGTGTCCAGCTTCCCGCCGTCCTCGTCGCGGTTGGAGTCGGTGTCCGCGAGGAACCAGCGCGGCCAGCCGGCCTTCTTCGGGATGACGTACCGGGCGTCGGTCAGCTCCAGCGGCTGATGATTCGCGTTGCCGTCCGGGTTGGTCTTCTGCCGTGCCTTCAGCCCGGCCTGATTGATCGCGCCGAGCGGGCCGGTGACCCGGTCCGCGTCCAGAGCCGGGTCGTAGGCCTTGTCCGCCGCGTTGTACGCGGTGGTGAAGTCCTTCAGGGCCTGTGCGGCCTCGGACCTGGTTGCCGCCGGTACCACTTCCAGCTCGCCGTGCACCGTCACGCACCCGCTCGCCGTCATGGACAGCACTGTCGCCGTCGCGAGCCCCGTCGCCAGCCGAATCGGCCTCAGACTTCTCATCCGCTGCTTTCCGCGCCTTCTGATCCGTCGTCCCCACGGAGAGGGCCGGGCAGCGGACTTCGCGGTGTCGCGGGGCCGGGGCACGCACCTCGCGGCGTTGTCGTCAATCACCAACGCTCCGCGTTGACTCAATCCTCCGCCTTGCGATGCACGCACCCCGGCCCCGCTCCTTAACCCGCGCTGCCCACTGCCCGGCCCTCTGACCGTCCGAACCCTACCGGGGCGAGGAACAGCGCGAGAGTGGGGATCAGGTACAGCGCCCACACCGTGATCTGGAGAACGGTCGGGTCGGGCTGGAAGTTGAAGGTGCCCTTCAGCAGCGTGCCGTACCAGCTGTCCGGCGGAATCGTGGCGCTGATGTCGAACGCCTGGTTGTGGATGCCGCCCAGGAACTCGGCCTCCTGCAGGTCGTGGACGCCGTACGCGAGCACACCCGCGGCGACGATCACCAGCATCCCGCCGGTCCAGGTGAAGAACTTCGACAGGTTGATCTTCAGCGCACCCCGGTAGAACAGCCAGCCCAGGACGACGGCGGCCGCGATCCCGAGGAACGCGCCGATCATCGGGTGCCAGCCGTCGTCCGCCGCGTGCACCGCACGCCACACGAACAGCGAGGTCTCCAGGCCCTCCCGGCCCACCGCGAGGAGGGCCGTGGCGACCAGCGCGCCGGTCCCCATCGCGAGTGCCGCGTCGAGCTTCCCGTGCAGCTCCGTCTTCAGATGCCGCGCGGTGCGCCGCATCCAGAACACCATCCAGGTGACCAGACCGACCGAGACGATCGACAGCGAACCGCCGAGCGCCTCCTGGGCCTTGAACGTCATCTCCTGCGAGCCGAATTCGAGGCCGGCGCCGAACGCCAGGCTGACGACGATCGCGATACCGACACCGATCCAGATCGGCACCAGCTTGTTCTTGTTGCCGGTCTTCACCAGATAGGCGATGAGGATGCAGACGACCAGGCTGGCCTCGAGCCCCTCGCGCAGGCCGATCAGGAAGTTGCTGAACACGTTCCGGTTCTCCTTTTCTACTTCGGCCCGTTACGAGAACAGCGCCCGGCCCCACCAGTCGTCCTTGTCGCGGACGCCCGGCGGGACGGCGAAGTGCGCCGAACCCACGTGCTGGATGTACTGGTTGAGTGCGTCGTGCGCAGCGAGGCGCCGCTGCAGCGGAATGAAGGCCTTGCGGGAATCGCGCTGGTAGGCGAGGAAGAACAGCCCGGCGTCGAGCCGGCCGAGGCCGTCCGTGCCGTCGGTGAAGGAGTAGCCGCGGCGCAGGATCGTCGCGCCGCCGTTGCTGTCCGGGTGGGCGAGCCGCACGTGCGCGGTCGGCAGCATCGCCTTCAGGAACGGTTCGTCGCGCTCCTTGGACTTGCCGACCGGGGCGCCCTCGCCCTTGTCGCGGCCGAAGATGTCCTCCTGCTCCTGGAGCGGGGCGCGGTCCCAGGTCTCGATGTGCATCCGGATGCGCCGGGCCACCAGGTACGAACCCCCGGTCATCCAGCCCGCGTCGTCCTTCTCGCCCACCCACACGTGCTTGTCCAGGGTGGCGGCGTCGGTGCCGGAGATGTTCCGGGTGCCGTCCTTGAAGCCCATCATGTTGCGCGGGGTCTGGGCGTCGGGCGTCGTCGAGGACGTCTTGCCGAAGCCCAGCTGGGACCAGCGGATCGCCGTGCGGCCCATGCCGATCCTGGCCAGGTTGCGGATGGCGTGCACCGCGACCTGCGGGTCGTCCGCGCAGGCCTGGACGCAGAGGTCGCCGCCGCTGCGGGCCGCGTCGAGGTTGTCGCCGGGGAACTTCGGCAGGTCGACGAGCGCCTCGGGACGCTTGTCCTCCAGGCCGAAGCGGCCCTTGGCGAAGAGCGAGGGGCCGAAGCCGATGGTGAGCGTGAGCCGGGACGGCTTGAGCCCCAGCGCCTCGCCCGTGTCGTCCGGCGGGGCCTCGGCGAGACCGCCGTACGCACCCTCGCCGACGGCGTGACCGGCCGTCATCCGCTCGGCCGCCCGGGTCCACTCCTTGAGCAGCGAGACCAGTTCGGCGCGGTCCTTCGTCGTCACGTCGAACGCGGCGAAGTGCAGCCTGTCCTGTACGGCGGTGGCGATACCGGCCTGGTGCGCACCGTGGAACGGCACGGCCGCCCCGCTGTCCGCGGCCGGCACCGGGTCGCTCCCCGGACGCACCGCGGCGACCGCGCCTCCGGCCGCGACGGCGCCGAGCGCCAGACCGGCGCCGCCCCAGCCGAGCAGCGCCCGGCGGGACGGGGCTCGGCCGCCGGAGGCCGCCGCGGGTTCGCTGGTGTCCTGCTTCTGATCGGACATGACCGGTCCCTCCCCGCCCGTTACTTCGTCACCGCGGCGGCGAGCCGGGACAGCGGCTCGGCCAGCGCGTTGACGGCGTCCGACAGTTCCTTGCGGTCGGCCTTGCCGACCTTCTCGTACGAGGTGAACTCGTAGGAGCTCTTGTCCTTGCGGTACTTGTCCAGCAGCGTGTTCAGCGCCGCGAACTGCTTGTCCAGGGACGCCGTCAGCGCCGGGTCGTTCTTCGAGGCGACCGGCTTCAGCAGCTCGTAGGACTTCTGCGCGCCCTCGACGTTGCCCTTGAAGTCGATCAGGTCGGTGTGGCTGTAGCGCTCCTCCTCGCCGGTGACCTTGCCGGTCGCGACCTCGTCGAGGAGCTCCTTGGCACCGTTGGCCATCGACGTCGGGGTGATGTCCGCCGTGCCGACCCGCTTCTGCCAGTCGAGCAGGTCCTTGTAGAGGACCGGCGCGAGGGCCTTCTCCTCGGCGCCGAGCTTCTTGTCGTGCCACAGCGCCTTTTCGAGACGGTGCCAGCCGGTCCACTTCTGGCCTGCCTCCAGGCCGTCCTCGCGGAGGTCGACCTTCGGGTCGATGTCACCGAACGACTCGGCGACCGGCTCCGTGCGCTCCCAGCCGAGCCGGGAATCCGCGTAGATCTTCTTGGCGGCCTCGATGTCCCCGGCCGCCACGGCGTCCGTGAACTTCTTGGCCTTCGGCAGCGTCTCGTCGGCCTGGGCCTGGACGTAGCTGCGGTACTCGGCGACGGCCTTGTCCATCTCGGGGCTGCGCTTGGCCGCGTTGCCACCGGTGACCTCGATCTTCTGCCGGATGCCGTTGCCCTTCATGCCCGGCTTGCAGGCGATCTCGTACGAACCGGCCTTGATCTCGGCCGTGATGGTGGCCTTGGTGCCGGGCCCGATGTTCTCGCGCTCGGCGACGATGCGGTCGTCCGGGAACAGGACGTAGACCTCGGTGACCTTCGAGCCCTTGTTCTGCACGGCCATTTCGATGTGACCGGCGGGCAGCTTCTTCTTCGAGACCTCGCAGGAGTCGTCCTTCGCGACGACCTGCAGAGCCCCGTCGCCCTTGCCGTCGCTCTTCTGTGCACAGCCCGTGACGGCGGTCAGGGCTGCCACCGTGGCGGCAGCGGTGACGACGGAGAAACGAACGGCTCGCATACGGGCTCCACAGAAGATGAAGGAGAAGCAGGAGAACGGGACAAAGACGGTCGGACAAAGGCAGGTGAGGCAGACCTAACTTAACCGAGGCTTACCTGACCGGTACCCACCCGTGTAGTGATTCACCTCTCATCCCGGTGGTGCGGGAACGGGCCGATCACGACTGCCTCATGAAGGCATCACGGAATGGTCAAGCGGAAGTCAAGTCCCTCGTGTCGGTACGACGAGGGGCGCACCGGTCCGCGGATGCGGGAACACCTCGACCGGCTGCCGGTAGACCTCGCCGAGCAGCTCGCCCGTGAACACCTCGGCGGGCGGGCCCGCCACCGCGATCCGCCCGTCGCGCAGCACGGCCGCCCGGTCCGCGTACGCCGCGGCCAGCCCCAGATCGTGCAGCACGACGACGACCGCGTCCCCGGCGGCGGCCCGCTCCCGGCAGATCCGCAGCACCAGCTCCTGGTGGCGCAGATCGAGCGCCGCGGTCGGCTCGTCGAGCAGCAGCAGCGGGGCGCGTTGCGCCAGCACCCTGGCCAGCGCGACCCGGGCCCGTTCGCCGCCGGACAGTGCGGAGAACGTACGCCCGGCGAACTCGGTGACCTCCGTGGCCGCCATCGCCGCGGCGACTGCCTGATCGTCCTCGTCCGCCCGCTCCGTCCCGGCCCACGGCGCCCGCCCCATCCGTACGACGTCCGCCACGAGGAACGGGAACGACAGCGCGGCGGACTGTGGCAGCATCGCCCGGCGCAGGGCCAGTTCGGCGGCCGACCAGTCGGCGACCGGGCGCCCGTCGATCCGTACCTCCCCGCGCTCGGCGGGCAGATCAGCGGCCAGCGCGGCCAGCAGCGTCGACTTCCCGGCCCCGTTGGGCCCGACGAGTGCCAGCACCTCGCCTGCGTGCGCGGTCAGTTCGATGGAGTCGAGCACCGGCCGCTGTCCCAGCCGCACCCGCAGCCCGCGCGTCTCGGCGACGGGGGAGCGGGGGGAGACGGGAGCGGGCAGCCGCCGGCCCCGTACCCGGAACGGGTTCTTCAGGGCCCTCATGCCCAACCACCTTGCCTGCGACGGGTCCTGCGCAGCAGCCAGAAGAAGAACGGGCTGCCGAAGAGCGCGGTCAGTACGCCGAGCGGCAGCTCGGCGGGATCGGCGACGGTACGGGCCGCGAGATCGCCCACCACCAGCACCAGAGCACCGCCGAGCGCGCTGCCGGGGACGAGGAGGCGATGCCCGGGACCGTTCGCCATGCGCAGCAGATGCGGAACGAGCAGCCCCACGAACGAGATGATTCCGGCGACCGCCACCGCGGCCGCGGTCAGCAGCGCCACCACGAGGACGAGCACGATCCGCAGCCGCTCGACATCGACCCCCAGATGCCGGGCGGGCCGCTCGCCGAGCGCGAGGAGGTCCAGCTTCCGGGCGTAGAACGGCGCGACGAGCAGCCCGAACACCGCGCACGGCAGCACGGCGAGCACCTTCGGCCAGGTCGCCTGCGCCAGCGAACCCAGTTGCCAGAAGGTGATCTGCGAGATCTGCGCGTTGTCGGCGAAGAAGACGAACAGCCCGATCAGCGCGCCCGCGAAGGCGTTGACCGCGATCCCGGTGAGGATCAGCGTCACGACCTCGGTCCGCCCGCCCGACCGCGACAGCGCGTACACCAGCAGCACGGTCGCGAGCCCGGCGGCGAACGCGCAGAGGGTGGTGGTCCAGTTGCCGAAGAAATTCAGCCCGAGCGCGATCGAGGCGACCGCGCCGACGGCCGCACCGGAGGAGATGCCGATCACTCCCGGCTCGGCGAGCGGATTGCCGAACACGCCCTGCATCAGGGCGCCCGCGCAGCCCAGCGACGCCCCGACGAGCAGCGCGAGGACGACCCTCGGCAGCCGTACGTTCCACAGCACGCTCTCACCGACCCGGTCGAGCGCCGCTCCACCGAGCCCGAGCCGGTGCTGGACGGAGGCGAGGACATCGCCGAGCGGGATGCTGTACGCGCCGAGTCCGGCGGAGAGCAGGCAGCACACCACGAGAGCGGCGACCAGCCCCGCGGTCAGGGCGAAGGCGGTGGAGCGGCGGGACCTGGGCGCCCGCGGTTCTGGGGCCGCCATGGTGGTCGGCCGGGTGTGTTGCCCGTACGAGGTGGTCACTTGGCCTCCTCGTCCTTCGGGTGGAGCTGCGCGATCAGTTCGCTCAGCACCCGGTCCGTGCGCGGCCCGTAGTTCAGCAGCACGCCGTCGTCGATGGAGACGATCCGCCGGTCCATCCCGGCCGGGGTCTCGGCGACGCCCGGGATCCTGACCAGGCCGTCGACGCCGCCCACCGATTCGAGTCCCTTGCTCATCACCAGGATGGCGTCGGGAGCGGCCTTGGCGAGGGCCTCGCTGGTGATGGCGGTGAAGTCCTTCTTCAGCCCGGATGCCTTGCCCGCGTCGACGGCTCCGGCCGCTTCGATGAGCGAACTCGCGCCGGAGTCGCGGCCGCCGAGCAGGTAGACGGAGGCCGAGCCGCGCAGATAGAGGAAGGCGACTCGGGGCTTCCCGCGCCCCTTCGGCGTGGCGGGTGCGGACTTCTGTACGGCTTCGATACGGGACCGGGTGCGCGCGTTCAGTTCCGCGCCCGAGTCCGGCACGCCCAGGGCCGCCGCCACGGTGTCGATCCGGGGGCCGACATCGGCGAGCCCCCTGGCCGGTTCGACCACGACCAGCGGAATGCCCGCGTCGCGGATCTGGTCGACGGCTTCCCCGGGGCCGGTCGTGGTGTCGGCGAGGACGACGGTCGGCTTCAGCGACAGCACGCTCTCCGCCGAGACGTCATGAGCGCGGGTCACCACCGGGAGTTCCGCCGCCTGTTCGAAGGTCGCGGTGATGTCGCGGGCCACGACCTGCCGACCGAGGCCGAGCGTGAAGACGATCTCGCTCAGACTGCCGGTCAGCGGAACGATCCGGTCCGCCGAGGTGACGGTGACCTCGGCGCCGTCCGCCGACTTCACCATGACCGGCAGGTGCGGCTTCGGGACGGTGGTCAGCGGCTCGACGCGGTCGGCCGGGGTCTCCTTGCGGTGGGCGGCGGGGGTCCCCGTATCCGTACCCCGGCCGCAGCCCGTCAGGACGAGGGCCAGGGCGACGACGGCCGTCAGGGCGCCCAGCGGTCCACGGGGCCTGACCGGCCCGCACCCCGGCCGCCGGGAGTCCTGACCCGGTGGGGCGAAGTCCTGCGAAAAGCGCACGGGGGCACCGTCCTGTCGTTCTGCGGTGAGCAGTTGGCAATGGATTGCGAGCAATGTGGTGGAAGGGGGTACCCGCCACGGAATGCGCATAGCTTAGGTTAGCCTTACCTGACTTGCTCGACCTCGGAGGGGTCCCCATGCTGCCGTCCAGACCTGCCCGCACGCCAGGACCTGTCCGGCGGATCTTCACGGGCCCGCGACGCCTGGCACGGCACCTCGCCGCGTTGTCGGAGTCGTCCAAGTACGTCCGGTACGAGGACGATCCTTCGCCCTGCGATGTACCGCACCGGACGCCGCGGGCTGATCCGCGAAGATCCGCCGGACAAGCCCTGACTGTCGCGCTTCTCGCGGCGCTGCTGGGAGCCCTGCTCCCGGCCACCACCGCGCAAGCGGCGAGCCGCACGGTGCAGGGCGGCCGACTGGACTGGGGCATCAAGTCCTCCTTCCAGAGCTACGTCACCGGCCCCATCGCCAACGGCAGTTGGAGCCTGACCGGCGGCGCCGCCACGGTCGGCGGCAGCCGGTTCCGCTTCCACTCCGCCGCCGGCTCCTACGACCCGGCGACCGGCGCCTTCCGATCGGGCTTCGCGGGCGGGGTCCGCTTCATCGGCCACCGGAAGTCCGACGGCAGCCATGAACTGGACCTCACCGTCAGCCGCCCCACTGTCCGGATCACGGGCGGCAACGGCACCGTGTACGCCGACATGGTCAGCAGGGACCGGGGGAGCGGCCGTGTCACCTCGGCCGCGCAGGTGCCGCTCGCGACGCTCGGGCTGTCCGGGATCGATATGAAGGGCGGTGCCACCCCCATCGTCCTCGGCAACATCCCGGCGACCCTGACTTCGCAGGGCGCGAAGGCGTTCGCCGGCTACTACACGGCCGGCACGCCGCTCGACCCGATCAGCCTCTCCGCGGACACCACCGCACCGGCCGGGAAGCCGGCCGCGTCCAGGTCCCCCGAGAAGCCGGCGGAGCCGAAGGAGACCGAGAAGGCGGAGAGGGCCGAGAAGGCCGCGGGCCGCTTCGAGGACGCCGCCGTCGACTGGGGCGTGCGCCGGACCTTCCGCGAGTACGTCACGGGCGCCGTCGGCAAGGGGAAGTGGACCCTCGCCGACGGCGCCCAGGACGGCGGGGCGCTCTTCCGCTTCCCGCGCGGCGAGGGTACGTACGACCCGAAGCGGCAGTCCCTGGACGCCGGTTTCGCGGGCAGCGTCCGCTTCACCGGCGCCGACGGGCTCGATCTGCAACTCTCCGCGGTCACGGTCCGGGTGAAGGCGGGCAGGGGCACGCTCTCGGCCGACGTCCTGAGCGGCGGCGACCGGCACAAGGCCGTCCCGCTCGTCACCTTCACCGTGAAGGACTTCGCACCGAAGGACGGCCTCGCCGTCCTCACCGAAGCCCCCGCGACCCTCACCGCCGACGGCGCCGAGGCGTTCGGCTCGCTCTACCGGGCGGGCACCACGATGGATCCCGTCTCGCTGGCCGTCGCCGTCGACAACAAGGCCCGACTGCCCGCCCTGCCCGACCTGGGCAGCGCCCCGGACCCGTCCGAAGCGCCCACGGAGAAGACCACCACCGAGGCATCGGCGTCCGGCTCCGGTGCCGGTTCCCGCAACTGGCTGTATCTCGGCACCGGCGGCGCGGGCGTGCTCGCCGCCGCCGCAGGCGCGCTCTGCGTCGCCCGCCGCCGCAGCGCCCGGCAGAGCACCGACTAGACCCCCGTCCCAGCCCGATTCACTTCCTGTCACTTCCTGAGGAGACCACCGACCATGGCAGCCACCCGCCGTCCCATTGCTCTCGCCGCCGCCGTCGCCACGGCAGCCGCCCTCGGCGCCACCGCGTTCGCCCTTCCGGCGCTCGCCGCCGACAGCACCGCCCCCGCGGGTGCGGCAGCCGCCGCATCGAAGACGGCACTGAAGGACGGCACGCTGGAGTGGGGCGTCAAGGAGTCCTTCCGCGCATACCTCGCCTCCTCGTTCTCCGGCGGGAAGATCGCCGTCAAGAACGGCGCCACCCAGGCACCCGACAACGGTGTGTTCACCTTCGTCAACGGCAAGGGCACCTACGACACGGCCACGCACGGCACCGACACCGCCTTCGAGGGCGGCGTCAACTTCTACGCCCACGGCGGCGTTCTCGACATCACGCTCTCGGACGTGAAGCTCGCCACGACCGGCACCGGCGGCGCGATCACCGTCGATGTCACGACCCCGGAAGGCACTCGCGACGACGTGGCGTTCGCGGCCCTCGACCTGTCGGCGGTGAAGCCGGGCCGGGGCGCGGACGGTGCGATGGTCTTCAAGGACATCCCGGCGACGCTCACGAAGGCGGGCTCCGAGGCGTTCAACGGCCAGTACAAGGAGGGCGACGCGCTCGACCCGGCCACGCTCTCGGTGAACGCGGCCCCGTCCCCGACCGAGGGGGCGACCCAGAAGCCGACCACCGAACCGACCGACAAGCCCACGACGGAGCCCACCGGTAAGCCGACCACCGAGCCCACGGACCGTCCCACCTCGACCGCGTCCCCGTCCCCGTCCGTCCCGTCCTCCCCCACCCCGTCCTCCTCCACCCCGGCCACCGACAAGCCGGCCACCGCGGACCAGGGTGCGATCGTCGACGGCACCCTGGACTGGGGCGTCAAGAAGTCCTTCCGTACGTACGTCACCGGCCCGATCGCCCACGGCAAGGTCGAGACGACCGCCGGCGCCACCGCGTCCGGCGACGGCTACCGATTCCCCGATGCGACCGGCCACTTCGACGCCGGGAAGCAGACCCTCGACGCGGGCTTCGACGGCAAGGTCCGCTTCCTGGGCCACGAGGAGAACGGCGCGTACACCCTCGACCTCTCCCTGACCGACGTGAAGATCCAGGTGAACGGAACAAAGGGGAGACTGATCGCGGACGTCTCCACCAAGGACCGCGAGACCAAGAAGGTCACCACCTACACCGGTCTGGCCGTTGCCGACCTGAAGCTGCCGAAGGGCGCACTCGCGGCCAGGAACGGCGCGGTGACGCTCTCCTCCGTGCCGACGACCCTCACCGCCGACGGAACCAGGGCATTCGGCGGCATGTACCAGGCGGGTGAGCCGCTCGACGCACTGACCGTCGTGGTCGCCCTCGACAAGGACGCCGAACTCCCGGGCAGTACAGGCAGCACGGGCGGCACGGGCGGCACCGGTTCCACCGGCTCCTCGGGTTTCGCGGGCGACGGCAGCGTGGGTGGTGGGTCGGTCGGCGGTTCGGGCTCCCTCGCCGCCACCGGCTCCGGCATCCCGGCCGGCACCCTGTTCGCCGCCTCGGGTGTCGTCGTGGCGGCCGGCGCCGGGGTGGTGATCGCCGCCCGCCGGCGCCGTACCGTTTGATCCGTCCGCACCTTTGGGCGACACCACCCGGGTGACGGCCCGGTCGCAGGGCAGTCACCCGGGCGGTGTTTGAATGCCCGGGTGAACGACAGCGACTTCGACGTGCCCGCAGGCATCGACGTACTGCGGGTGTTCTGCGACCACGACGGCCGGCACGGCAACGCCCTCGGGGTCGTACGCGACGGGCGTACGTACCCCGACGAGGCGTCCCGACAGGCCCTGGCCGGTCAACTGGGTTTCAGTGAGACCGTGTTCGTCGACGACCCCGAACGCGGACACGTCGACATCCACACGCCGGGACTCCGCCTCCCCTTCGCCGGGCATCCGCTCGTCGGCACCGCGTGGCTGCTCGACCTGGAGATCCTGGAGCTGCCGGTCGGAGAGGTCTTCGCGCGCCAGGACGGGGAGTTCACCTGGATCGCCGCCCGCCCCGAGTGGGCGCCGCCGCGCAGACTGGAGCGGTACGCGTCCGTCGCCGACGTCGAGGCGCTGACCGGGCCGCCGCCGGGCGAGGGCTGGTTGTACGTATGGGCCTGGGAGGACGAGGCGGCGGGGCGGGTCAGGGCGCGGGCGTTCCCGAGGCGCCGCTCCGGTGGAGCCGGGGCTCGCACCGGGGGGATCGTGGAGGACGAGGCGACGGGGGCGGCGGCGCTGCTGCTCAGCGCGGAGCTGGGCCGCGCCCTCAACATCAGGCAGGGACGCGGCTCCCAGATCCTCACCGCACCCGCGCCGGACGGCACGGTGGAGATCGGAGGCCGCGTCCTGCTGGCTGTTCGATCAGACCCGTCCGGCGGACATTCGAGCCCGTCCGGCGCCTGAGGGCGACGGCGGCGCGGCCGGCCGGGCCGACCGGTGCACCCCCGTCACC
>NZ_JBHVFF010000074.1:0-29354 GCF_042801895.1 Streptomyces sp. NPDC057543
GGGTGGGACGGCGGACACCGTCCCACCCCGCCCCGCGTTCCCGGCCGCCCTACGGGTAGAAGTGCGTCAGCGACTGAGCCACGCACGCCGGCTTCGCGGACCCTTCGAGTTCGAAGGTGAACGCCCGCGTCATCTGGACGCCGCCCCGGGCGACCTCCGTCACCCCGGTGACGCAGGCATGCAGCCGGACCCTGCTGCCGACCGGCACGGGGGCCGGGTAACGGACGCGGTCGAGCCCGTAGTTGAGGGCGCGACCCACGCCCTCGACCCGGAGCAGTTCACCGAACATCGGGATGCCCCAGCTGAGCACCATGTACCCGTGGGCGATGGTCCGCCCGTACGGGCCGGACGCGGCGCGCTCGACATCGGTGTGGATCCACTGGTGGTCCCCGGAGACGTGCGCGTACGCATCGATGAGTTCCTGGGTGATCTCATTCCAGCCGGAGCGTCCGAGGTCGCGCCCCTCGAGGGCGAGAATCTCCGGGATGCCGTGCACGGTCAGGGTCACGAGGGGGTGCTCCGTTCTGCTCGCGGGGCGCGGTCAGGCGGTGACGGGGGCGGTGCGGGGCGCGGCGACCGGGTCGGCGGCCTGCTCGTCGTGGTTGGGGCGCTTGAGCAGCAGGAGCATGCAGCCCAGGGTCAGCGCCACCTGGAAGACGGCGTACGCGATGACCGCGGTGATGGAACCGGTCCGGTTGAGCAGGAACTGCCCGATGATCGGGGTCGTACCGCCCAGCAGGGTGCCGCACAGCTGGTAGCAGAGCGAGATGCCGGTGTAGCGCAGGTGCGCGGGGAAGCGGCTGGCCAGCATGCCGGCCAGGGCGGCGTAGTAGAGGCAGTGCGGAATGGTGGCGACGGCGACACCGACCATCGCGAGGCCATAGTTCTCGGTGCGGATCAGCAGGAACATCACCGGCATCAGGACCAGTTCCGGCACCAGCATCACGGTCACCGCACGGGACCAGCTCTTCATGCGGGTGGCGATGAGCGCGCCGAAGGGCTGGACGATGATCTGGGTGATGTTGGCGACGAGGATGATCGTCAGGAACGAGCTGCGGTCGAAGTTGAGCGACGAGGTGGCCCAGGACAGGGCGAACGTCGACTTGAAGTACGTCGCCGACAGACCGATCGTGCAGGCGCCGATGCCGAGGACGATCAGCATGGGCTGGGTGCGCAGCACCTCGGTCAGCGGGAGCTTGACGACCTTCTTCTTCTCGATCAGCTTCGCCATCGCCGGGGACTCGGCGACCTTCAGCCGGACGAAGAGTCCGACGATGACGAGGGCGGCCGAGAAGAGGAACGGGACCCGCCAGCCCCAGGAGACGAACGCGGAATCCGGCAGCTGGCTGATCGCGAGGAAACTCAGTGTGGAGAGGGTGTTGCCGACGGGCGAGCCCTGCTGGGCGAACGCCCCGTACAGCACCGACTTGCCCTTCGGGGCGTGCTCGGAGGCGATCAGTACGGAGCCGCCCCACTCGCCGCCGAGGCCGATGCCCTGCACCATGCGGATGCCGACCAGCAGGATCGGCGCGGCGATGCCGATGGAGGCGTAGCTCGGCAGCAGACCGATCGCGGTGGTCGAGATGCCCATCATCAGGAGGGTGATGACCAGGGTCTTCTTGCGGCCGAGGCGGTCGCCGTAGTGCCCGAAGATCACGCCGCCGATGGGACGGGCGAGGAAGCCGACCCAGAAGGTCGCGAAGGCCACCAGGGTGCCTACGGGGCCGTCCAGTTCGGGGAAGAACACCTTGTCGAAGACGAGCGCTGCCGCCGTCCCGTAGATGTAGAAGTCGAACCACTCGATGGTCGAACCGATGAAGGCACCGAATCCGGCGCGGTTGGCGGCTCTGGTGCGCTCTCGTGCGCTGGCGGTGGACGCACTCATGGTGGCTCCCGTGAACGTCTTTGATCGAACGGATGGCAGGTGACGAGATAGGGGCGTCGCCCGAGACGCCCGTTGCCGCGTGGGGACACGTGGGGAAGGGATACGTGAGGAAGGGGGACGGCGGCGCGGGTGATGGCGGTTACGGTGCCAGCCGGGACCTAGAACGGTCCAATACTGAATTGCTGGTGCAGTGAGACGCTGCACGTCTCACTGCACCGCGCGTCGGCTCAGGCCTCGATGCGCTCGAAGATCGCGGCGAGGCCCTGGCCGCCGCCGATGCACATGGTCTCCAGGCCGTACCGGGCCTCGCGGCGGTGCAGCTCGCGGGCCAGCGTGGCGAGGATGCGGGCGCCCGTGGCGCCGACCGGGTGGCCGAGGGAGACGCCGGAGCCGTTCACGTTGACGCGCTGCTCGTGGTCGGTGTTTCCGAGCCCCAACTCACGGGTGCAGGCAAGGACTTGGGCGGCGAACGCCTCGTTGAGCTCGATCAGGTCGAGGTCGGCGAGGGTGAGCCCGGCGCGGTCGAGGGCGGCCCGGGTCGCCGGGACGGGGCCGATGCCCATGGTCGCGGCGGGCACCCCGGCGCGGGCGAAGGAGACCAGCCGGACCAGCGGGGTGAGGCCGAGCCGTGCGGCGGTGGCCGCGCTGGTCACCAGGCAGGCGGCGGCCGCGTCGTTCTGGCCGCTGGCGTTGCCCGCGGTGACGGTCGCCCCGGGGTCGGACTTGGCCATGATCGGCCGCAGCGCGGCGAGTTGTTCGGCGGTGGTGTCGGGACGGGGGTGCTCGTCGGCCGTGACGACCGTCTCGCCCTTGCGGGTCCGTACGATGACGGGGACGGTCTCCGCGTCGTACCGCCCCTGCGCCGCGGCCCGGGCGGCGCGCTGCTGCGAGCGCAGAGCGAGGGCGTCCTGGTCGGCCCGGCTGATGTCGTACGCGCGGCGCAGGTTCTCGGCGGTCTCGATCATGCCGCCCGGTACGGGGTGGTTGACGCCGCCTGCGGTGACCCTGCCCCGGGCCAGCGCGTCGTGGAGCTGGAGGCCGGGGCCCTTGATGCCCCAGCGGCCTTCGTGCGTGTAGTACGGGGCGG
Organism: Streptomyces sp. NPDC057543; assembly: GCF_042801895.1. Taxonomy (NCBI): domain Bacteria; kingdom Bacillati; phylum Actinomycetota; class Actinomycetes; order Kitasatosporales; family Streptomycetaceae; genus Streptomyces; species Streptomyces sp. NPDC057543. The sequence goes on from NZ_JBHVFF010000074.1 coordinate 2,973, forward strand.
CGCTCATCACGTCGACGCCGCCCGCGATCACGACCTCGCTGAAGCCGGCCCGGATCTGCATCGCCGCGTCGAGGACGGCCTGGAGGCCCGAGCCGCAGCGGCGGTCGATCTGGGCGCCGGTGACGGTCTCGGGCAGTCCGGCGTCGAGGGCGGCGACCCGGCCGATGGCGGGGGCCTCGGCGGACGGGTAGGCGTGTCCGAGGATCACCTCGTCGACCGCCGCGGGGTCGATTCCGGTACGGGAGACGATCTCGGCGATGACGCGTGCGGCGAGTGCGGCCGGCGTCTGCTGTGCGAAGACTCCGCCGAAGCGGCCGATGGGGGTGCGCAGCGGTTCACAGATGACGACATCGGGCTGCTGGTCGGGCACGGCGTGACCTTTCGGTGGGCTGAGGGTCTGTCCGGTGGCGTGGGGCGTGTGCCGCCGACCCTCGCACCCGGTGACTGAGTCGGTCCAATATCCAGTTCGCCCTGGTTCAAGACGTAGCGCGTCTCAATGACGGCGGGCGGGTCACTCCCCCGCAGGGGCCGGACTCGCCGGGCTCGCCGGGGTGGGCAGAGCTTCCTCCGCCACCGCGAGCACCGCCCGCAGAGCGGCGGACGGGTTGTCGGCCCGCCAGGCCAGCGCCGCCTGGAGCCGGATGGGCGGCCCGGACAGCGGCCGGTAGACGAGGCCGTTCTGCTGGATGTGCTGGACGGAGGTGACGGTGAGCGTGACGCCCACCCCCGCGGCGACGAGCGCCAGGATGGTGTACGAGTCGGGCGCCTCCTGCACCACGCGCGGGTTGAACCCGGTGGCCTCGCAGGCCCCGACCATCGCGTCGCGCACCGTGGAGCCGGTGTTGGCGGGGAAGGAGACGAAGGGCTCCTCGGCCAGGACCTCGATGGGGACACTCTCCAGTCGGGCGAGCCGGTGGTCGGAGGGCAGCGCGCACACCAGCTCCTCCTCGTCGATCACCCGGTACGCCACCCCCGGCTGGGTCACCGGCAGTCGGATGAACCCCAGGTCGAGCGAGCCGTCCGCGACCCGGTCGAGGGCGACGTTCGCGTACGTCTGCCCCTTCATGACCAGTTCGAGGGCCGGGTGGGCGGCGCGCACGGCCCTGGTGAGGAGCGGCAGCGTCTCGTGACTGGAGGCGCCCGCGAAGCCGATGGTGACCCGCCCGTACTCACCCCGGCCGGCCGCCTTCGCCGCCCGCACCGCGGTGTCGAGGTCGTCGAGCACGGTCCGTACCGGCTGGAGGAAGGACTCCCCCGCGTTGGTGAGCCGCACCGACCGGGTGTTGCGTTCGAAGAGCTGGACGCCCAGCTCCTTCTCCAGCTGCCGGATCTGCTGGCTCAGCGGCGGCTGGGCCATCTGCAGCCGTTTCGCGGCCCGCCCGAAGTGCAGCTCCTCCGCCACGGCGACGAACGCGGACAGATGACGCAGCTCCATGCCCGCCCCTCGATTCATTAATCAGACGTCTTGATGAAACCTTAATTTGGTATTGGACGGCAATCAATAGCCGCTGACACGGTGGGGCGACGCGCATACACAGGGCGCGCACGCAGAGCCGGAGGAGCACCGTGGCCACGACGGACCGGAAAGACACGACGGACCGCAAGGACAAGACGATGTCGATGAAGGCGGCGGTCGCCGCCTTCGTCCACGACGGTGGCACCGTCTGCCTCGAAGGCTTCACCCATCTCGTCCCCACCGCCGCGGGCCACGAGATCATCCGCCAGGGCCGCCGGGACCTCACCGTCGTCCGGATGACCGCGGACATCGTGGTGGACCAGATGATCGCCGCCGGCTGTGTCTCGCGGTTGGTCTCCTCCTTCGTGGGCAACTCCTCCGCCGGTTCGCTCGGCGAGCTGCGCCGCCGCATCGAGAGCGGCGATCCGGCGCCGCTCGCCTTCGAGGAGTACAGCCACTACGGAATGATCTGCCGCTATCTCGCGGGCGCCCAGCGGCTGCCGTTCCATCCGCTGCGCAGCTACGGCGGCAGCGATCTGCCATCCGTCAACAGCGATCTGCGCAAGGTCACTTCGCCCTACCCGGGTCCGGACGGCGAGGCCGAGCAGATCTATGTTGTACCGCCCGTCAACCCGGATGTGACGATCATCCATGCCCAGCGCGCCGACCGCAGCGGCAACACCCAGATGTGGGGCCTGACCGGCATCCAGGCCGAGGCGGTCTACGCGGCGGACAAGGCGATCGTCGTCGTGGAGGAGATCGTCGACGACGAGGTGATCCGCTCGGACCCGAACCGTACGCTCGTCCCCGCCCACGCGGTCGACGCGGTCGTCCTCTGTCCGCGCGGCGCCCACCCCTCCTTCGCCCAGGGGTACTACGACCGGGACAACGCCTTCTACCGGGCCTGGTCGCACATCAGCAAGGACCCGCAGCGGCTGCAGGAGTGGCTCGACGAATGGGTGCGCGGGACGGCCGACCACGCCGAGTACGTCGAGAAGCTGGGCGAGGAGTTCTGGGCGGGGCTGGCGGTCGGCGAGGCCCTGAGCCGGCCCGTGAATTACGGACGGCGGCTGTGAGTGCGGCGGCAGTGAGCACGGCGGCCGCGCGTACGACGGCTCCGCGTACCGAATCGGGACACGAGAAAGAACGAGCCATGACCACCACCACCGCACCGGACACCATCACCTCGTCGGAGCTGCTCTCCGTCGTCGCCTCCCGCGAACTGGCCGCCCGCCGGACCGTGTTCGCCGGGATCGGCCTGCCGACGCTCGCCACGGAGCTGGCGCATCTGACGGTCGCCCCGGAGATCGAGGTCGTGTACGAGTCCGGGGTCTGCGGCGCCCACCCGTCGCATCTGCCGGAGACCATCGCCGACGCGGTCCTGATCACCGGCGCCGAGGCGGTGCTCTCGATGCCCGCGCTCTTCGGCTGCGTCCTGCAGGGCGGCCACATCGACGTGGGGTTCCTCGGCGCGGCGCAGATCGACCGGTGGGGCAATCTCAACACGTCCGTGATCGGCGACTGGGACAGCCCCACGGTCCGGCTGCCGGGTTCCGGCGGGGGCGTCGAGGTGATGGCCAACTCCCGCGAGGTCTTCGTCGTGATGCGCCGCCACAATCCGCGCTCCTTCACCGAGACCCTCGACTTCTGTACCACCCCCGGCCCCGACCGCGCCCTGGCCGAAGGCATCCGGCCGCTCGGCGCGGGGGTCACCCGGGTCATCACCGAACTGGGCATCCTGGGCCGTGCGGGCGTCGGCGAGGAGCTGCGGCTGGTCGCCGTCCACCCGGGCGTCACCGTCGAACAGGTGCGGGCCGCCACCGGCTGGGACCTGTCGGTCGCCGACACGATCGGGACCGTACCGCCGCCGACCGCGGCCGAACTTCGGCTACTGCGTGAGGACGTCGACCCGGACCGCGTCTATCTTCGCTGAGACGCATCACATGCCACACCCGACCACATGCCATGCCCGATCACAGGTCACACCCTGAGAGGACCGCAACCGCCATGCGTATCAGGATCGTCGGCGCCGGGGCCATGGGCCGCGGCATCGCCCAGTGGGCGGCGACCGCCGGACACATCGTCGAGCTGTGCGACGTACGTACGGAGGCGGTGACTGCCGCCGTGGACTTCGTACGCTCCATGCTCGAACGGGCCGTGCAGAAGGGCCGGATGTCCACCGAGGACCGTACCGCCGCCCTGGAGCGGCTGATCCCGCTGGACGACCCGTGGGCACAGGGACCGGACGTCGAGCTGGTCATCGAGGCCGTGCGGGAGGACCTCGGCACCAAGACGGAGGTCTTCGGCCGGCTGGAGCGGGCGCTGCCCGCGACGGCCGTCTTCGCGACCAACACCTCGTCCCTGTCGGTCACCCGGATCGCCGCGACGCTCAAGGATCCGACGCGCCTGGCCGGGCTGCACTTCTTCAACCCGGTACCGCTCATGAAGATCGTCGAGATCGTGCCGGGCGCGGCCACCCGCCCGGAGATCCCGCCGACCCTCACCGCACTCGTCGAAAGCTGCGGACACCGCGCGGTCACGGTCGCCGACACCCCCGGCTTCCTGGTCAATCACGCCGGGCGCGGCCTGGTGACCGAGGCCCTCGCCCTGCTGGAGGAGACGGTCGCCGACCCGGCGGACATCGACCGGATCGCCCGTGACGTCCTCGGCCTGCGGATGGGCCCGTTCGAGCTGATGGACCTCACCGGTCTGGACGTGACGGCCGCGGTGATCGACTCGATCTGGCAGGGCTTCCGGTATGCGGACCGGCTCCGCCCCTCCTACCTCACCCCCAACCGGGTCGCCGCCGGGCTGCACGGCCGCAAGACCGGGCAGGGCTGGTTCGCGTACGGCCCCGAGGCACCCGCGCCGGTCCCGGAACCGCCGGTCACGGGTGACGCGGACCGCCCGGTGTTCGTCCACGGCGCCGCGCCGCAGGACCGGGACGCGGCCGCGCTGCGCGAGGCGCTGACCGCCTCGGGCGCTGTCGTCGAGACGGGCACGGAGCCGTCCGCCGAGGCCCTCGTCCTGGTTCCGGTCTGGGGCACCACGGTGGCCTCCGCGGTCGCCACGCACCGGCTGCCCGCGGGGCGCACCTTCGGCGTCGACCCGCTGCCGCCGGCCGGCCGGCGCCGGGTGCTGGCCGTGACCCCGGCGGTGGAACCGGCCGCCGCGCGCGACGCCCGCGCGGTGCTGGCCCGGGCGGCGGACGGAGACGAGCCGTACGCCGTCACGATGGCACGGGACACGGCGGGCTCGGTCGCTCAGCGGCTGCTGGCCTCGATCGTGTCGGTCGCGGCGGGGATCGCGGAGCGCTCCATCGCCTCCCCCGCCGATATCGACCTGGCCGTCACGACCGGGCTCGGCTACCCCGTCGGCCCGCTGGCCTGGGGCGACCGGATCGGCGCCGAGCGGATGCTGGAGCTGCACCGGGCGCTGCACCGCACGACGGGCGACCCCCGCCACCGCCCGAGCCGCTGGGTCACCGAACGCGCCCAACTCGGCCTCGCGCTGACGGACCCCGGGATCTCACCCGCCGACTGCACGACCGGCAAGACATTCTCGTAACGGCCGGCCGGGACCTGCCGGAGCCATGGACCCCGCAGGTCCGGGCAGGTCCGGGCAGGTCCCGGCAGGTCCCGGCAGGTCCTACGGCGACTCGCGGATCACCGCCCATGTCCGTTTCGTACAAGACCCGCAGAGACGACCGGCCTACGGTCGGAGCATGACTCCACGCATGGACGCGATCAGCATCATCACCGCGGATCTGGCCGCATCGCTCGCCTTCTACCGCCGGCTCGGTCTCGACATCCCCGCCGACGCGGAATCCGCACCCCACGTCGAAGTGACGCTCCCGGGCGGGCAGCGTCTGCTCTGGGACACCGAGGAGGTCATCCGGTCGTTCGACCCGCAATGGACCGCACGGCCCGGCGGGGAACGCCTCGGGCTCGCCTTCCTCTGCGACAGCCCGGCAGAAGTGGACGCGGTGTACGAGGACCTGACGGGCGCCGGCCACCGAGGGCATCTGAAGCCGTGGGACGCGGTGTGGGGGCAGCGTTACGCGATGGTCCTCGACCCGGACGGCTGCGCGGTTTCGTTGTTCGCGGGCAACGGCTGAGCCCGGGGCCGGGCCGTCACCGGGACGCCAGGTAGGCGGTCAGGGTGGTCCCGGCCAGGTCCCGCATCTCCCGTGCGAGATGGGCCTGGTCGGTGCAGCCCGCCTCGACCGCCGCCGCGGCGTACGGCGTTCCGGACCGGGCGAGGGTGAGCGCGCGCTGGAGCCGCAGGACGCGGGCGAGCGTCTTGGGCCCGTAGCCGAAGGCCGCGAGTGAACGGCGGTGCAACTGGCGCGCGCCGAGGCCGGCCGTACGCGCGGTGTCCGCGACGGACCGGCCGTGACCGAGCTGCGTGGCGACGGACCGCATCAGCGCGTCCGGCGGCGCGGTGTCGGCCGCCCGCCGCAGGGCGATGGCCTCCAGTGCCGCACTGGGATCGGGGGCTTCGGCGACCCGCTCGGTGAGTACGCGGACCAGCGCGCCCGGCCACAGGTCCGCGAGGGCGACCCGGCGGTCGCGCAGTTCGTGCGCGGGTACACCGAGGAGCGCGGGGGCCGTGCCGGGCGCGAAACGGATCCCGGTGTACCGCCCACCGGTCCCGACGGCCGACGTCCCGGCACGGGTGTCGGGGCCCGCGACGAGCAGTCGTCCGTCGATCCAGAGCAGGTCCATGCAGCCGTCGGGCAGTACCGCGTGGACCGAACCCTCCGGCACGCACAGGGTCCACACGGTCGCACCGTCGAACCGCGATGCCCGCTCTTCGTACGTGTCGCCCATGCCGCACACGCTAACCTCGTCCCCGTCTCGTAGGAGACATCTCGTCGGAGAACGGAATCAGCTTCCCGGGGGCGGGCCATGACAGCACTGATGGAGTTCACCACCGACAGCGGTGCGACGGTGACGGTCGAAGTCGACGGTCATACACCGGGTGCGCATCTGGTCGCGTTGGGCGACGACAACACCCTGGCCAGGGCGGGGCGTACGTTCGACAGCGCACTCACGGGAATCCGTTCGGCCGCCGAGTCCGCGCTCGCCGTGTTCCGGGACGGCGCTCTCAAACCGGACGGTGTGGAGCTGGAATTCGGGGTGAAGATCACGGCGGAGGCCGGGGCCGTGATCGCCAAGAGCGCGGTCGAGGGCCACTTGGTGGTCAAGCTGTCCTGGTCCCCCGGCGCGACACCGGCGACGCCGGCACCTCCGACGACTCCCGCGACGCCGACGGCCGCCACCGTACCGGCGCCCACGACCCCACCCTCAGCGGCCCCACCCGCACCCGCCGGTTAGCCGACGGCCACTCTCAGCCCTCGGACGCGTTGTCCGGCCTGTCCGGGTCCGGCCTGTCCGGGTCCGGCCTGTCCGACTCCTTGTCGCGGCTCGGATGCAGCCTGGACTTCACATCGTCCGGCGGCAGGAACCTCGACCACCGCTCCGGGAACTCGGACGGCATGTACGGACTCTCGCCGACGCCGTCATCCTCGTCATCGTCGTCGTCATCATCGCCGAAGTCCCCGTTCGCGGCCCTCTCCCGGCTCTCCGCCTGCGCCCGCGCGACGAGCTCCGCGGCCTGAGCCGCCCGTACCCGCTCGTTCGCCGCACGCGCCGCGGCCGTCGCCAGCGAGGGCCACACCCGGTCGATGGCGGCATTGACCGCCGCGCCCACGAGCACCGCGAACGCGGAGATGCCGATCCACAGCAGGACGGCGATCGGGGCCGCCAACGAGCCGTAGATCGTCGGCCCCTCGACCGTACTCGTGAGGTAGATCCTCAGCAGGAAGCTGCCGAGCACCCACATCGCGAGCGCCACCAGCGCACCGGGGACGTCCTCGATCCACGGCGAACGGACCGGTACGGACACGTGGTAGAGCGTCGTCAGGAACGCGATCGACAGCAGGATCACCAGCGGCCAGTACAGAACGCTTATGAGCTCGGTGCCCCACGGGATGAACTCCACGACCCGGTCCGGACCGACCACGAGCAGCGGCAGCACCACGGCGCCGAGCAGCAGCGCGATCACGTACAGCAGGAAGGAGAGCAGCCGCGTCTTGACGATGCCGCGCTGGCCGTCGAGGCCGTACATCACCGTGATCGTGTCGATGAAGACGTTGACCGCGCGGGATCCGGACCAGAGCGCGATCGCGAAGCCGATGGAGATGACATCGGGCCGGGCGCCGGTGGTGACATCAGCGAGGAGCGGTTTGGCGAACTCGTTCACGCCCCGCTGGCTGAGCACCGTCTGGGCGGCGTTGAGGATGTTGCGCTCGATGGAGGCGACCGTGGTGGTGTCGGTCCACGCGTCGACGTATCCGAGCAGCCCGATCAGGCCGAGCAGCAGTGGGGGCAGGGACAGCAGGGTGAAGAACGCCGCCTCGGCGGCGAGTCCCAGAATGCGGTACTCCATGCACGAGTTGACGGTGTCCTTGAGCAACTGCCAGACCATCTGCCGCTTGGATACGTTGCGGTAGAGGACTCTGGCCCGGTGGAGCCGCCCCGGTGGCCGCTCGGGTGTTTCATTTGCTGCCTGCACATCCTTACCGTATCGGCATGGCAGCCAACACCCACACCGTGTTCAACCAGGTACCGCCGCTGGCCGGCTACGACGTCTTCGGCGCCGACCTCGCACTCACCGAGGCGGTACGACGTCACCTGTCGCCCGAACTGCTCGCCGAGGCCCGGGGCGGGCTCAGTGAACTGGGCAGGGCCGCGGGCTCCGCGCAGGCACAGGCGTGGGGGGCGCAAGCGAACGAGAATCCGCCGGTACTGCGTACCCACGACCGGTACGGGAATCGCATCGACGAGGTGGAGTTCCACCCGGCCTGGCACCGTCTGCTGGGGCACGCGGTCGGCGCGGGTCTCACCGACGCCTGGGGCAGGCCCGGCGGCCATGTGCGGCGGGCGGCCGGTTTCCTGGTGTGGACGCAGGCCGAGGCGGGGCACGGCTGCCCGCTGTCGATGACGCACGCGGCGGTACCCGCGCTGCGGACCGATCCGGCGCTGGCCGCCGAGTGGGAGCCGTTGCTGACCTCGACGGTGTACGAGCAGGGGCTGCGGCCCGCCGCGCAGAAGGCCGGTGTGCTCTTCGGGATGGGCATGACGGAGAAGCAGGGCGGCACAGACGTACGGTCCAACACGACGCGGGCCGAGCCGCTGTCCGCGGCGGGCGAGTATCTGCTCACCGGGCACAAGTGGTTCTGTTCGGCACCGATGTCCGACGGCTTCCTGGTGCTGGCGCAGGCGCCCGGCGGCCTGACGTGCTTTCTGCTGCCCCGGGTGCTGCCCGACGGCACCCGCAACCCGTTCGCGATCCAGCGACTGAAGGACAAACTGGGCAACCGGTCCAACGCGTCGAGCGAGGTGGAGTTCGACGGGACGTGGGCGCGCCGGGTCGGCGACGAGGGGCGCGGGGTGCGCACCATCATCGAGATGGTGGCGGCGACGCGGCTGGACTGCGTGGTCGGTTCGGCGGCGCTGATGCGCCAGGCGGTGGCACAGGCGATCCACCACTGCACCTACCGCAGCGCGTTCGGCGGGGTGCTGGTCGAGAAGCCGCTGATGCGCAATGTGCTGGCCGATCTGGCGCTGGAGTCGGAGGCGGCGACGGTGCTGGCGCTGCGGCTGGCCGCGGCGTACGACGCGGACACGGAGAGCGAGCGGGCCTTCCTGCGGATCGCGGTGCCGACGGCGAAGTACTGGGTGACGAAGCGGTGCGCGCCGCTGGTGGGCGAGGCGCTCGAGTGTCTCGGCGGCAACGGCTACGTCGAGGAGTCCGGGATGCCGCGGCTGCTGCGGGAGGCGCCGCTCAACTCGATCTGGGAGGGCTCGGGGAACGTACAGGCGCTGGATGTGCTGCGGGCGCTGCAGCGCGAGCCGATGGCGCTGGACGCGTTCCTCCAGGAGATCGGCAGGGCGCGCGGCGCCGATCACCGGCTGGACAGGGCGGTCAAGGACATGCTTACGGAGTTCGCGGATCTGACCGGGATCGAGGCGCGGGCCCGCAGGCTGGTCGAGCGGATGGCACTCGTGCTGCAGGGTTCGCTGCTGGTGCGCTGGGCGCCGCCGGAGGTCGCCGACGCGTTCTGCGCGTCACGGCTGGGTGGGGACTGGGGCACGGCGTTCGGGACGCTGCCGCACAGCCTCGCTCTGGCGTCGGTGGTCGAACGGGCGCGGCCCGTCGAGCGTTAGGGCCACCCGTACAGCGACGGAAGGTGGTGCTGCGCCGACACGGCACCACCCTCCATGCTGTGCACATCGAGCGGCAAAGCGCAGGCCCCGCCGTACGGTGTTATGTCACTCTCGTACAGACCCGCACCCCCGCGCCAGAGTTGCAAAGGGTTGCAACCATTGTGTGGAGTGTGCGCTGCCGGCTCCCTCGCAACGGGCAGGAAGGGCCTGCGGGCCCGCGGGTCTTCGTGCCGGCTCCGGTATCTGGGGGAACGAGAGTGGAGACAAACGCCGCCGAGACGCGTTCGGCCGTCCCGCGGTCCGTCCGGGCCCGGCTCCGGATCCACCGGGCCCGGGAGGCCAGGCTCGCGGGCGAGCGCTCCCCGGTCGCCCCGCGGGCGGAGATCAGCGCCTCGTGGGACCGGGTGCGGCGCTACGGTGTCGATCCGGACCAGTCCACGCAGAGCGTGCGGCTGGACATGGACGAGATCGAGCACCGGCGCCGGACTTCGGCGCTGAGCGAGGTGATGCCGCTGCTGAGCGAGTCCCTGGTCACGCTCGCGGACAGCGCGCAGCAGATCGTGGTGGTCACCGATGTGGAGGGCCGGGTGCTGTGGCGCCAGGGCAATCCGGCGGTGCTGCGCCGGGCGGACGGCATCTGTCTGGCGGAGGGCGCGGCCTGGGCGGAGGCGAGCACGGGGACGAACGCCATCGGTACGGCGCTCGCCTCGCGCACACCGGTCCAGGTCCATTCGTCGGAGCACTTCGTACGCGGTCTGCACGGCTGGACGTGTGCGGCCGCCCCGGTCCGTGATCCGCGGGACGGCCGGCTGATGGGCATCGTCGACATCAGCGGTCCGGCGTCCACGTTCCATCCGACCTCGCTCGCCCTGGTCGGCTCGGTCGCCAGGCTGGCCGAGAGCGAGATCCGGAGCCGGCATCTGCGGGCGATCGACCGGCTCCGTTCGGTGGCGGCGCCGCTGCTGTGCCGGCTGGGCGGCCGGGCCCTGGCGGTGGACACGCACGGCTGGCTCGCCGCGGTGATCGGGATGCCGCCCGTCGACCGGCTGCCGCTGCCCAAGTCGTTGCAGCCGGGCCGGGTATGGCTGTCGTCGCTCGGTATGTGCCAGGTCGAGCCGCTGCACGGCGGCTGGCTGGTGCGGGTCACCGACGGCCCCGCGGACGGGCCGCAGCGGAAGGTGGTGCTGGATCTGAGCCGACCGTGCGGTCTCGCGGTCAATGTGGTGGGTGCGGTGGGTACGTGGACGCAGCGGCTCTCGCCGCGCCACGCGGAGCTGCTGTTCGCCCTGGCGCTGCACCGTGAGGGGCGTACGGCGTCGGAGCTGGCCGAGGACGTCTTCGGCGACGCGACCCGGACGGTGACGGTGCGGGCGGAGATCTCGCGGATTCGCCGCCATCTCGCGGAGGTCCTGGCGCACCGCCCGTACCGCTTCGGCGAGGGGGTCGAGGTGGAGGTGATCCGCCCGGATCAACCGGCCGACCTGCTGCCGCGTTCGACGGCTCCGGTGGTGGTCGGGGCGCGTACGGCCTCGTAGGGCCTCCCTTTCGCGGGCTCGTGGACGGTGCCGTCGTCCGGGCCGTGGGACCGGCTTGGGTCCGGACCGGGCGGCATGATTCCCTGGCGGTCATGAGCAACCCCGCGCGCACCGCCGACACCACCGCCGAGGTGACCATCTGGTCCCTGGAACAGACCTCCCCCGACGATCTGCGCCCCGCAGCCGTCCCGGAGGGCGATGTACGGATCGTCCGGTCCGAGGTGCCGCTGCCCGAGTTCAGCCGCTTCCTGTACACGGCGGTCGGCGGCGACATCCAGTGGACGGACCGGCTCGCGATGACGTACGCGCAGTGGCAGGAGGCGCTGGACCGGCCCGGGGCGGAGACCTGGGTGGCGTACGCGAACGGGACCCCGGCCGGCTACATCGAGCTGGACCCGCAGGCCGACGGCGTGGTCGAGGTCATGTACTTCGGGCTGATACCCGCTTTCCGCGGGCGCCGGATCGGCGGCCATCTGCTCTCCTACGGGGTCGCCCGCGCCTGGGACCTGGCGGAGCGCTGGCCGGAGCGGACGCCGACGAAGCGGGTGTGGCTGCACACCTGCTCCAAGGACGGCCCGCACGCCATGGACAACTATCTGCGGCGCGGCTTCCGGCTCTTCGACACGAAGATCGAGCTGGAGCCGGAGGTGGCGACGCCGGGGCCGTGGCCGGGGGCGGCGCGGTAGTACGCGGGCAACGGGGCGGCGACTTCCGGCGACAAGCAGGGTGATTGCGGTCATTACGGGTGGCCCGGCCCGCGCGGATCGAGTGACGGGCACCACATCATCTCGCATGACGGGACACTCTCGTCCACATCATGGATAGTGGTGGACTGCTCAGAGATTCGCGTGACACGCTTCCGTCATGTCTGGAACTGGAATTGCCTTGGTGAGTCGACGCCACGTCGACCTCGGCCGCGTGTCCAGCGCCATCTGTCCGGCGAGCTGAGAGTCCCAGCACCGCCGCGATCCACTTTTCTCTGCCAACCCTGCGCACCGCCGCGCCTCAGCGCGAGTGTGCAGTTCAGAGCCGCCCTCCTGCAGTCCCGAAGGACGTACCGTCATGGCCGCTACCCCGGAACAGCCTGCGCCCGTCACGCCCCGCCGCAAGGCCGGACGCCACCGTGGCGAAGGCCAGTGGGCCGTGGGGCACCACACTCCGCTCAACGGCAATGAGCAGTTCAAGAAGGACGACGACGGTCTCAATGTGCGGACACGCATTGAGACGATCTACGCCAAGCGCGGTTTCGACTCGATCGACCCCAACGACCTTCGTGGGCGCATGCGTTGGTGGGGTCTGTACACCCAGCGCAAGCCCGGCATCGACGGCGGCAAGACCGCGGTCCTGGAGCCGGAGGAGCTGGACGACAAGTACTTCATGCTGCGGGTCCGGGTCGACGGCGGCCGGCTGACCACCGCGCAGCTGCGGGTCATCGGTGAGATCTCGCAGGAGTACGCACGCGGCACCGCGGACATCACCGACCGGCAGAACATCCAGCTGCACTGGATCCGCATCGAGGACGTCCCGGCGATCTGGGAGAAGCTGGAGGCCGTCGGGCTCTCCACCACCGAGGCTTGCGGCGACTGCCCCCGCGTGATCATCGGCTCCCCCGTGGCGGGGATCGCCGCCGACGAGATCGTCGACGGCACACCCGCCGTCGACGAGATCCACGACCGCTACATCGGCAACAAGGAATTCTCCAACCTGCCGCGCAAGTTCAAGACCGCGATCTCGGGCTCGCCGGTGCAGGACGTGGTGCACGAGATCAACGACATCGCGTTCGTCGGAGTGGTCCACCCCGAGCACGGTCCGGGTTTCGACGTCTGGGTCGGTGGGGGTCTCTCCACCAATCCCCGGCTCGCCGAGCGCCTCGGTGCCTGGGTGCCGCTCGACGAGGTTCCGGACGTCTGGGCCGGAGTCGTCGGCATCTTCCGCGACTACGGGTACCGGCGGCTGCGCAACCGCGCCCGGCTGAAGTTCCTGATGGCCGACTGGGGCCCCGCCAGGTTCCGCCAGGTGCTGGAGGACGAGTACCTGAAGCGTCCGCTGATCGACGGGCCCGCGCCCGAGCAGCCCAGCAGCCGCTGGCGCGACCACGTGGGCGTGCACCAGCAGCAGGACGGCCGTTTCTACGTCGGTTTCGCCCCCAGGGTCGGCCGCGTGGACGGCTCCACACTCGCCAAGATCGCCGATCTGGCCGCCGCGCACGGCTCGGACCGGCTGCGTACCACCGTCGAGCAGAAGATGCTCATCCTCGACGTGGCCGAGGACCAGGTGGACTCCCTGGTCGCCGGACTGGAGGCGCTCGACTTCCAGGTGAAGCCGTCGCCGTTCCGCCGCGGCACGATGGCCTGCACCGGCATCGAGTTCTGCAAGCTGGCGATCGTCGAGACGAAGGCGCGCGGCGCCTCGCTCATCGACGAACTGGAGCGCCGCCTGCCGGACTTCGACGAACCGCTCACCATCAACCTCAACGGCTGCCCCAATGCCTGCGCCCGTATCCAGACCGCCGACATCGGTCTCAAGGGTCAGCTCGTGCTGGACGACGACGGCAATCAGGTCGAGGGCTACCAGGTCCACCTGGGCGGCGCCCTGGGGCTGGAGGCCGGGTTCGGCCGCAAGGTCCGTGGTCTGAAGGTCACTTCGGCCGAGCTGCCCGACTACGTCGAGCGGGTTCTGGGCCGCTTCCAGGAGGAGCGCGAGGACGGCGAGCGGTTCGCGACATGGGCGGCGCGGGCCAGTGCGGAGTCGCTGTCATGAGCGAGCGCGCCGCACCGTTCCACTGCCCCTACTGCGGCGACGAGGACCTGCGCCCGCACGAGACCGGCCACGGCGCCTGGGAATGTGCTTCCTGCAACCGCGCGTTCCAGCTCAAGTTCCTGGGTCTGCTGACCCGGGGGCTGCAACGCGACGACGGTGAACGGGACGGGATATGACGGGCACTCCGCAGACCGATGACCTCAAGAGCCTGGCCGAACGCGCGGGCCGGGAGTTGGAGAACGCCTCCCCGCTGGAAATCCTGAAGTGGGCCGCAGACACCTTCGGCAAGCGGTTCTGCGTCACCTCGTCCATGGAGGACGCGGTCGTCGCCCACCTCGCCTCGCGTGCCCTTCCCGGCGTCGACGTGGTCTTCCTCGACACCGGCTACCACTTCCCCGAGACGATCGGGACCCGCGACGCGGTCGAAGCCGTGATGGACGTCCGCGTCATCACGCTCACCCCGCGGCAGACCGTGGCCGAGCAGGACACCGCGTACGGGTCGAAGCTGCACGACCGCGACCCCGACCTGTGCTGCAAGCTGCGGAAGGTCAAGCCCCTTGAGGAGGGCCTGACTTCGTACGCGGCCTGGGCGACCGGGCTGCGCCGCGACGAGTCGCCGACCCGGGCGAACACCCTGGTCGTCGGCTGGGACGAGAAGCGGCAGAAGGTCAAGATCTCACCGATCGCCCGCTGGACCCAGGACGACGTAGACGCGTACGTCGCGGAGCACGGCGTCCTCACCAACCCGCTGTTGATGGACGGTTACGCCTCGGTCGGCTGCGCGCCCTGCACCCGCCGGGTGCTGGAGGGCGAGGACGCACGTGCCGGGCGCTGGGCCGGCCGGGGCAAGACCGAGTGCGGACTGCACGACTGATGACGACTGATCAGGAGACTTCGATGAGCGTGACGGAGACGGGTGCCACCATCTGGCTGACCGGTCTGCCGAGCGCGGGCAAGACCACCATCGCGTACGAACTCGCCGGGCGGCTGCGCGGCGAGGGCCACCGCGTGGAGGTCCTCGACGGCGACGAGATCCGGGAGTTCCTCTCCGCGGGTCTCGGCTTCTCCCGCGAGGACCGGCACACCAACGTCCAGCGGATCGGCTTCGTCGCCGAACTACTGGCGGCCAATGGCGTGAAGGTGCTGGTCCCGGTCATCGCCCCGTACGCGGACAGCCGGGACGCGGTGCGGCGGCGGCACCAGGCCGAAGGGACCGCGTATCTGGAGGTGCACGTCGCGACCCCGGTCGAGGTGTGCTCCGTACGCGATGTGAAGGGGCTCTACGCCAAGCAGGCGGCGGGCGAGATCAGCGGGCTCACCGGGGTCGACGACCCGTACGAGGCGCCCGAGTCGCCGGATCTGCGGATCGAGTCGCACCAGCAGACCGTGAAGGAGTCCGCGGCGGAGCTGTACGCGCTGCTGAGCGAGAGGGGTGCAGCGTGACGACCGTCGCGACTGTGTCGGAAGGCACCGACAATCCGTACGCACTCAGCCACCTGGACTCCCTGGAGTCCGAGGCCGTGCACATCTTCCGTGAGGTGGCGGGTGAGTTCGAGCGGCCGGTGATCCTGTTCTCCGGTGGCAAGGACTCGATCGTGATGCTGCATCTGGCGCTCAAGGCGTTCGCGCCCGCGCCGGTGCCGTTCACGCTGCTGCACGTCGACACCGGGCACAACTTCCCCGAGGTGCTGGAGTACCGCGACCGCACCGTGGCCCGGCACGGGCTGCGGCTCCATGTCGCCTCCGTGCAGGAGTACATCGACGCCGGGAAGCTCCGCGAGCGCCCGGACGGCACCCGCAACCCGCTCCAGACCGTGCCGCTGACCGAGGCGATCCAGCAGCACCGTTTCGACGCCGTGTTCGGCGGCGGGCGCCGCGACGAGGAGAAGGCGCGCGCCAAGGAGCGGGTCTTCTCGCTGCGTGACGAGTTCTCCCAGTGGGACCCGCGCCGCCAGCGCCCCGAGCTGTGGCAGCTCTACAACGGCCGGCACGCCCCCGGTGAACACGTCCGGGTCTTCCCGATCTCCAACTGGACCGAGCTGGACGTCTGGCAGTACATCGACCGCGAGGGCATCGAGCTACCGGAGATCTACTTCGCCCATGAGCGCGAGGTCTTCAACCGCTCCGGCATGTGGCTGACGGCGGGCGACTGGGGCGGCCCCAAGGAGGGCGAGCGGGTCGAGACCCGGCAGGTGCGCTACCGCACGGTCGGTGACATGTCGTGCACCGGCGCCGTCGACTCCGACGCCACGACGCTGGACGCCGTGATCACCGAGATCGCCGCCTCCCGGCTCACCGAACGGGGCGCGACGCGTGCCGACGACAAGATGTCCGAGGCCGCGATGGAAGACCGCAAGCGCGAGGGGTACTTCTAGGATGACCATACCCGCACGGCACACAGATCAGTTGTCGACCACCACCCTGCTGCGGTTCGCCACCGCGGGATCCGTCGACGACGGCAAGTCCACCCTCGTGGGACGTCTGCTGCACGACTCCAAGTCCGTTCTCACCGACCAGCTGGAGGCCGTCGAGCACGCCTCGCGCAGCCGGGGCCAGGAGGCGCCCGACCTGGCGCTGCTGACCGACGGGCTGCGGGCCGAGCGTGAGCAGGGCATCACCATCGATGTCGCCTATCGCTACTTCGCGACGCCGCGCCGCCGGTTCATCCTGGCCGACACCCCGGGGCATGTGCAGTACACCCGGAACATGGTGACGGGCGCCTCGACCGCCGAGCTGGCCGTCGTCCTGGTCGACGCCCGCAACGGCGTCGTCGAGCAGACCCGCCGCCACGCCGCCGTCGCCGCGCTGCTGCGCGTCCCGCACGTGGTGCTGGCCGTCAACAAGATGGACCTGGTCGACTACGCGGAGCCCGTCTTCGCCGCCATCGCCGAGGAGTTCACCGCGTACGCGGCGTCCCTGGGCGTCCCCGGCTGGGGGTCTGGGGGGGACCCCCAGGAAAACTGGTGTACCGCGATCCCGATCTCCGCACTGGCCGGTGACAACGTCGTGGAACCGTCCGCCAACATGGACTGGTACGGCGGCCCCACCGTCCTGGAACACCTGGAGACGGTGCCGGTCAGCCATGACCTCACCGCCTGCCACGCCCGCTTCCCCGTCCAGTACGTCATCCGTCCGCAGACCGCCGAGCACCCCGACTACCGGGGCTACGCGGGACAGATCGCGGCCGGCGCGTTCCGTGTCGGCGAGGCCGTCACCGTCCTGCCCTCGGGCCGTACGTCGACGGTCACCGCGATCGATGCGCTCGGCGAGAGCGTGGACATCGCCTGGGCACCCCAGTCCGTGACGATCCGGCTCGCCGACGACATCGACATCTCCCGCGGCGACCTCCTCGCACCCGCCGACGACGCACCCACGGTCACCCAGGATGTCGAGGCGACCGTCTGCCACGTCGCCGACCAGCCGCTCACCGTCGGCCAGCGGGTGCTGCTCAAGCACACCACCCGCACGGTCAAGGCGATCGTCAAGGACATCCCGTCGCGCCTCACGCTGGACGACCTCTCCCAGCACCCGGCCCCCGGCCGGCTGGTCGCCAATGACATCGGCCGGGTCGTCGTCCGTACCGCGGAGCCGCTCGCACTCGACGCGTACGCGGACTCCCGCCGCACCGGCTCCTTCCTGCTGATCGACCCGGCGGACGGCACCACGCTGACGGCCGGCATGGCCGGTGCCTCGTTCGCGGCCGAGACCGAGTCCGCGGCCGTCGCGGCCGACGACGCCGAGTGGGACTTCTGATGACCATCGACATCTACTCCACGTTCGCGAAGGAGGGCGGCCGCGTCGGCAGCGGCGCCCTCGGCAGCGGCCAGGGCGGGGTCGCGCGATGTGCGCGATGACGTACGCGCACTGCCTGCGCGCCCACCCGTACCAACCGCACCGCCCGTTCAGACGAAGACCTGCCGACTTCCCGGCCGCGTCCCCATAAGTTCCGAGGGACGCGAGCACCGGGCCGACGAGAGGAAAGCCTCCCGTGTCTGCCCCCCGTACCACGCTGCGCCGCAGCCTCGCCGCTGCCACCGCCCTGCCGCTGCTCGCCGTCGCGCTCACCGCCTGCGGCTACGGCTCCGAGGCGAAGGACGACGACTCCAAGAAGTCGAACGTCGCCGCCGACGCGAAGAAGCTCTCCGCGGACACCGTACGGATCGGGTACTTCCCGAACCTCACGCACGCCACCGCCCTGGTCGGTGACCAGGAGGGCCTCTTCCAGAAGGAGCTCGGCGGCACCCAGCTGAAGACCTCGCAGTTCAACGCGGGGCCGTCCGAGATCGAGGCGCTGAACGCCAACTCGATCGACATCGGCTTCATCGGCCCGTCGCCCTCCATCAACGGCTACACGAAGTCCAACGGCAAGAACCTGCGGATCATCGGCGGTTCGGCCTCCGGCGGGGTGAAGCTGGTCGTGAACCCGAAGAAGATCAAGACCCTGGACGACCTCAAGGGCAAGAAGATCGCCACCCCGCAGCTCGGCAACACCCAGGACGTGGCCTTCCTCAACTGGGTCTCCGAGAAGGGCTGGAAGGTCGACGCCCAGAGCGGCAAGGGCGACGTCTCCGTGGTCCGTACGGACAACAAGGTGACGCCGGACGCCTACAAGTCCGGTTCCATCGACGGCGCCTGGGTCCCCGAGCCCACCGCGTCCAAGCTGGTCGCCGAGGGTGCCGAGGAACTGCTCGACGAGTCGACGCTGTGGCCGGGCGACAAGTTCGTGATCACGAACATCATCGTGTCGCAGAAGTTCCTCAAGGAGCACCTGGACGTCGTCGAGGCGGTGCTGCGGGGCTCGGTGAAGACCAACGCGTGGATCAACGCCAACCCGGACAAGGCGAAGGCCTCCGCCAACGCGGCGCTGAAGAAGCTGACCGGCAAGGCGCTGCCCGCCGAGATCATCGACCCGGCGTGGAAGTCGATCCAGATCACCGACGACCCGCTGGCGGCCACGCTCGACGCGCAGGCCCAGCACGCGGTGAAGGCGGGCCTTCTGGAGAAGCCGGACCTCAACGGCATCTACGACCTGAAGCCGCTGAACAAGATCCTCAAGGCAGCGGGCAGGCCCGAGGTGGCCGACGCCGGTCTCGGCGTCAAGTAAGCACCCGCTCGCAGACTCCCAGGAGGTGACGACCATGGCGACCACTCTCACCAAGGCCGAGGACCGTGTCTCGGCCGGGCACGCCGCTCGTATCGCACATGTCTCGAAGTCCTTCGGCGGCCCGACGGGGCAGCAGCTCGTCCTGGACGACATCACGCTCGATGTCGCGCCGGGCGAGTTCGTCACCCTCCTGGGAGCCTCCGGGTGCGGAAAGTCGACGCTGCTGAACCTGGTGGCCGGGCTCGACCGCCCGACCGCGGGATCCATCGAGACCCCCGGCGGGCGGCCGGCCCTGATGTTCCAGGAGCACGCCCTGTTCCCGTGGCTGACCGCGGGCAAGAACATCGAACTCGCGCTGCGGCTGCGCGGCGTACCCAAGTCGGAGCGCCGCACGGAGGCGGAGCGGCTGCTGGAACTCGTACGGCTGGGCGGGGCTTACGGGAAACGGGTGCATGAGCTCTCGGGCGGTATGCGGCAGCGGGTGGCCATGGCACGGGCGCTCGCCCAGGACAGTCAACTGCTTCTGATGGACGAGCCGTTCGCCGCCCTCGATGCCATCACCCGGGACGTGCTGCATGACGAGCTGACCCGGATCTGGCGCGAAACGAAGGTCTCGGTCCTCTTCGTCACGCACAACGTGCGCGAGGCGGTACGGCTCGCCGAGCGCGTCGTCCTGCTGTCGTCCCGGCCCGGCCGGATCGCCCGCGAGTGGACGGTCGACATCGATCAGCCGCGCCGTATCGAGGACACCGCCGTGGCGGAACTGTCCCTCGAGATCACCGAACGGCTGCGTGGGGAGATCCGCCGTCATGGCCAGCACTGACACCAAGCCCGACGATCTGGCCGGGCTGGAGGCCGGGCTCGACGCGCTGGACGCCGTGCAGGTGCGCCGCACCCCCGTACGCGAGGTGCTGCTCCGCAAGGTGCTGCCGCCGGTGCTCGCGGTGGCGCTGGTGGTCGTCGTCTGGCAGTTGCTCGTCGAGGCCCGGGTCACCGACGACTACAAGCTGCCCTCACCGGGTGCGGTGTGGCACAGCGCGGCCGACATGTGGCTGCAGGGGACGCTCCTGGACGTCGTCTGGACCAGCATCTCGCGCGGTCTGCTCGGCTTCCTGCTGGCCGTGGCCATCGGTACGCCGCTGGGTCTGCTGGTCGCCCGGGTGAAGCTCGTACGGGCGGCGATCGGCCCGATTCTGTCCGGGCTGCAGTCCCTGCCGTCGGTGGCCTGGGTGGCGCCCGCGGTGATCTGGCTCGGCCTGAACGACAAGATGATGTACGCGGTGATCCTGCTGGGTGCCGTCCCCTCGGTCGCCAACGGGCTGGTCTCCGGCGTCGACCAGGTACCGCCGCTGTTCCTCAGGGCGGGCCGCACGCTCGGCGCGACCGGGCTGCGCGGGACCTGGCACATCGTGCTGCCGGCCGCGTTGCCCGGATATCTGGCCGGTCTCAAGCAGGGCTGGGCGTTCTCCTGGCGCTCGCTGATGGCCGCCGAGATCATCGCGTCCTCCCCCGACCTCGGACTCGGGCTCGGGCAGTTGCTGGAGAACGGCCGCAACAACGCCGACATGCCCGGCATCTTCCTGGCCATCATCCTGATCCTCTTCGTCGGCATCGCGATCGACCTGCTGATCTTCAGTCCGCTGGAGCGGTGGGTACTGCGCAGCCGCGGTCTCCTCGTCAAGAACTGAGCCACGCCATGTCCGCCCCGGTCCTCCTCGTCATCGCCCACGGCAGCCGCGACCCGCGGCACGCGGCGACCGTGCACGCGCTCACCGCGCGGGTCCGGTCGCTGCGGCCGGGGCTGCGCGTGGAGACCGGCTTCCTGGACTTCAACGCACCATCGGTGCCGAGGGTGTTGGAGCGGCTGGCCGCACAGGGGGCGGGGGACGTCATCGCGCTCCCCCTCCTGCTCACCCGGGCCTTCCACGCCAAGTCCGACATCCCGACGGTGCTGCACGAGGCCCGGACCAGGCTGCCTCGGATACGCATCCGGCAGACGGAGGTGCTCGGCCCGTCACCCCTGCTGAACTCCGCACTGGAACGGCGGCTGCACGAAGCCGGAATCCGTCCCGGCGACCGCGGCTCGACCGGGCTCGTCCTGGCCTCGGCGGGCTCCACAGACCCGGAGGCGATCGCAGTGATCGCTGAAATCGCGCGGGAGCTGCGGCACACCGGTTGGTGCGCCGTGCGGCCTGCGTTCGCCTCCGCACCCCTCCCCCGCACCGAGGACGCCGTACGGGCCCTGCGTGCCGAGGGCGTACGGCGGGTGGCGGTGGCCCCCTATGTCATCGCACCCGGCCGGCTCCCGGACCGCATCGCCGCGGGCGCGGCCGGGGCGGACGTGCTGGCCGATGTCCTCGGCCCGTCACCGGAGCTGGCACGGCTGCTGCTGACCCGGTACGACGAGGCCCTCGTCCCGCGCGCCCGGCCTGCCACGCTCACCGCGTAGCCCGGCGCCGGGCTGCTTCCGGGCCGTTCGGGGACCGTTCGCTTCCGGGCCGGGGACGAGCCGGCCGCTCAGGCGGCCGCGGTCCAGTGCGGGTCGCGTCCGCTGTGGGCCAGCGCCCGTTCGAGCGGCGACGCCGATCCGGGCACCGTCACCTCGTCGGCGAAGCCGTCGTACTGCCGGTAGAGCGCGGCGTTGCCGTCGACGACATCGAGGACGTAGGCGGCCGCGGCGTCGGAGAGCCGGAGCTCCTCGCCGACGGCACGGGCCACGTCCCAGGTGTGCAGGGCCGTCTCCTCGATGAGCATCGCGGCTATCTCGGCAGCGGGTGTCGTGGAATTCCCGAGGTCGACCTCGCCCTCCCAGACCGCCGGGTCCGACCAGGCGGCGACGGCCCGGTCCAGCTGTGCCGCGTACTGCTGCGCCCAGTCGGCGTCGGCGGTGAAGTCGCGAGTGGTGAGCTCGTCGGGGAGATCCTCGCGCAGGGCGCGGTGCTCCAGGCCGTGGGAGGTGTAGAGCACCCAGTGGTTGATGAGTTCGCGCAGGTCCCAGTCGCCACAGGGCGTGGGCAGTTCGAGCTGATCGGTGGTGATGGAACGGGCGATGCGGGCCGCTTCGCCGGCGACTTCGGTCATGTGAACGTGCTCGTTCTTCATGCGTCCCAGACTAGGACGGGCCACTGACAACGGTATTGAAGAAAGGCGACGCCGGCCCCAGCCGCCGCTTCACGCGGCGGCGTCGACGAGGGCGACCAGTTCGGCCACGGGCATCGAGCCGGGCTCCCGGCGCTCGCGCGCGAAGGTGTTCGCGGTGCGGCGGAGTACGTCGTTGACCGGTGTGGGTACGCCGTGGAGGCGGCCGAGCAGCACGATCTCGCCGTTGAGGTAGTCGGCCTCGATCGTGCCGGTGCCCCGGCTGAGGCTCTGCCAGGACGAGCCGCCGCGCGGGGAGCCGTCGAACGGTTCGAGGCGGAGCCGGCCGGCCCGTGCCTCGGCCTGCTCCTCCTGGCCGACCGCGTCGATCCCGGCGGCCATGAGCACGTCCCGGCCCTCCGCGAGTGCCCGCTCGAACAGGGCGGACGCGTCCTCATGGGCGAGCGGGCCGCTGACGGCCTCGATCGCGTTGGCGAGGTTGGCGAGCAGTTTGCCGTACTTCCAGCGCATCACGTCCGGCACGACCGGGGCGAGCAGCTTCGACTTCTCCAGGTCCGCGGCGATCAGCCGGGCCGTCCGGTCGGTCCCGGTGGGATAGCGGCCCAGGTGCAGGATGCCGGTCAGCGGCGTACCGGCGGCCGAGACCTCGCCGGGTTCGACGAAGGTGGCGGGCAGCCAGACGCACATGCCGTACACATGCCGGAAGCGGCGCAGGGCCAGGCGTTCGCTCTCCACCCCGTTCTGCGCGCAGATCAGGGGCAGCCGCTCGCCCGCCGTGGAGCCGCCCGCGACGGGCCGGACGCTCCAGGCGTCGAGCGCGGCCGTGCTGTCCTGCGTCTTCACGGCGAGTACGAGGACGTCGTCCGCGCTCAGTTCGAGCGCCTCGGGGCGGTCGACGACGGGGATCGGATGGGTGCGCGGCCCGTCGGGCGTGACGAGCCGCAGCCCGCCGGTGCGCAGCGCCTCGTACTGCGCACCCCGTGCGACGAGCACGACGTCGTGGCCGGCCTCGGACAACCGTCCCCCGAGGACGCCGCCGACTGCGCCCGCCCCGATGATGATGTAGCGCATCCCCACTCCCGTCCGCGGCCGCACAGGCCAGCACGCCGGGTCCCCCAAGGGCCGACGACACCTCAGCATAGGGCGGGAGATCGGATCATCGAGGGGTACTAGTGCCGTGACCGGCAATGTTTGCCCCATGAAGAGCGTCGTCCGGTGCGTGCGATCGCAAGGCGGCCGGGAGCCCTTGGATGGGGTCTCCCCTGCTCGAACGGAGTTGAGAGCTCGGGGAAGGAGCTACCAGGGCTTTTGGCCAACGCGGCGAGCGTGCGTGCTGGGCGGCGCGACGGGGCAAAGCTTGCCGGGAGGGGCACTAGTGTTCCAGTCATGTCTTCCACGTCACAGCCGCTCGGCGATGTGTTCCTGCTCGGTGGCGAGCTGCCCGTACGTCGTCTCGGTTACGGCACCGCCCAGCTGACCGGACCCGGGTACTGGGGTCCGCGCGGGGAGCGGCAGGAGGCCGTGGCCGTGCTGCGGGCGGCAGTCGAGCAAGGGGTCACGCTCATCGACACCGCCGACAACTACGGCCCCGGGCTGGCCGAGGAACTGGTCGCCGAGGCCCTTCACCCGTATCGCGAGGATCTGGTCGTGGCGACCAAGGGCGGTGTGGTGCGGACCAGCGACAGCGCCTGGCACGTCGCGGGCCGTCCCGAGCAGCTGCGGGCGATGTGCGAGGCCAGTCTGCGGCGGCTGCGGACCGACCGGATCGATCTCTACCAGTTGCACCGGCTGGACCCGGACGTCCCGATGGACGACCAGCTGGGGGCTCTGGAGGCGCTGCGACAGGAAGGTAAGATCCGGTACATCGGTCTGGACACCCTCACCGCCGAGCAGCTGGAGCAGGCCCTCTCCCTGACCGGGATCGCCTCGGTGCAGAACCGCTTCAATCTCCTGGACCGTTCGTCGGACCCGGTACTGAGGGTGTGCGAGGCCCACGGCCTGGCTTTTCTGCCCTGGTTCCCGCTGGCGAACGGCGCTCTGACCGGCGAGGCAGCCGCGGCGCTCGCCGGGATCGCCGACCGGCACGGTGCCACCCGCGGGCAGATCGCTCTCGCCTGGCTGCTGCACCGCTCCCCCGTGCTGTGCCCGACTCCGGGCACCGGTTCGCCCGGCCATCTCGCGGAAAACCTGGGGGCGCGGGAGATCCGGCTGTCCGCCGAGGACATGAGCAGCCTGGAGGCGCTCGCACCCGCATGAAGGAGTACCGCACGTGACCACGCGTACCACCGCCCCCGTCCCCGCCCCGGCCGGTGCCCCCGGTCCCTCCGGCGCCCCGGTGATCCGGGCCGACGACGTCTCGCTCGTACGGGACGGCAAGGTCCTGCTCGACTCGGTCTCGCTGACCGTGCGCAGCGGTGAGCACTGGGCGCTGCTCGGTGCCAACGGGGCCGGGAAGAGCACGCTGCTGGGGCTGCTCGGCGCGGTCAACCACCCCACGCGGGGCTCGGTGGAGGTGCTCGGACGTACCCTCGGGCGGGTTGATCTGCGGGAGCTGCGGTCGCTGCTCGGGCACGTCGATCCGCGTCATCCCCTGCGTTCGCCGCTGTCGGTGCGTGAGGTGGTACTGACCGGCCTGACCAACTCGGTCGAACCCGTGCCGCGTCGGTCCGCGAGTGAGGAGCAGCGGGCGCAGGCGGAACGGCTGCTGAAGATGCTCGGCATGGGCGCCAAGACGGAATCGCGCTGGCCGGCGCTCTCGCAGGGCGAGCGGGGCCGTACGCTCATCGCCCGCGCCCTGATGCCGCGCCCCCGGCTGCTGCTGCTCGACGAGCCGGCCACGGGCCTCGACCTGGCCGCCCGTGAGCAGTTGCTCGACAGCCTGGACACGCTGCGCGAGGAGCATCCGGAGCTGGCGACGGTCCTGGTCACCCACCATCTGGAGGAGCTGCCCGCCTCGACCACGCATGCGATGCTGCTGCGGGGCGGCCGGTGCGTGGCATCGGGCCCGGCCGACGGGGTACTGACCACCGACCGGGTCAGCGACTGCTTCGGGCATCCGGTGCGGATCTCCCGTACGGACGGCCGGTGGACGGCGCGGGCGCAGCGCGTCGCCCGTCGCTGAGCGGGCTCAGCCCTCGTCGTCCGGACCGGCGTCCGGGGCGTGGTCGAACAGGGTGGCCTGATGGAAGTAGAGCAGCCAGCCCACCCGGGTCAGCCGCCACAGCGAACTGCGGTGGGCGAAGCGCCCCTTCGCCTCGGTGTCGTAGGTGACGTGGACGAGTTGGCCGTCCAGCTGGACTCCGCGCATCCGGGACGCGGTGAGCGGACCGGGATGCGGGGCGTCGTCCCCGGTGAGCGAGGCGATCATCGCGTCGCGGTCCCAGACCCGGCCGGTGGAGTCGATCTCGCGGTACTCGGGGTGCAGCACCTGGGAGAGGAGTTCGGCGGAGGCCCGTACCGACGGGTCGAGGAGGCGGAGCTCTCCCTCGACGGCCGCGGTCACTGCGGGGGACGGTTCGCTCATGTGCGGGCTCCGTCGTGTGCGGTCATCTCCACGAGCTTGACCACGGTGTTCCAGTTGCGCGAGGTGGCCATGATGCCCTTGGTGAGGGTGGGCCGGGACAGTGCGTCGGCGAGTTTGGAGCGGCCCAGTCCGTCGGGAGCGTAGAGGTAGAGCGCGCGGTCGCCGAGCCGGAACGCCTCGGGGAGGTAGGCCGCCGGGTCGATCCGGGCGAAGCGCTCGGCGTCGACGGGCTGTCCGAAGTAGGTGACGTGCAGTTGTCTGCCTTCGAGTTCGGCGGCCGGGAAGGGGCAGGCCGCCGCAACTGCCGCGAGGTAGGCGCCGTCCCGGACCAGGCAGGGGACGGGGAAGCCGAACCGTTTCTCGATGGCCCGTTCCAGTTCGACGGCGAGCGCGTTCTCGTCGTCCGACGGGCTGCTGAACACGGCGTTGCCGCTCTGCAGGTGGGTGCGGACGTCGCCGTGGCCCAGTTCGGTGAGCAGAGTGCGGAGTTCGGCCATCGGAACCTTCTTGTGGCCGCTCACATTGATTCCGCGCAACAGCGCCGCGTACATCGTCATGGGCACACCATAGGACGATCGCTTCACGCGGTGCGGCCGCCCCGGGCGCCCGCGCGGCCCGTACGCCCGGCTGTTCGACGCACCGGGCACGCTCGCCTTCACGCTGCCCAATCT
>NZ_JBHVFF010000075.1:0-29345 GCF_042801895.1 Streptomyces sp. NPDC057543
GACGTGAAGTGTCCGTCCGGCGGGCCGCCCCTTCCGTTTGCCCACCGATGTTCAGCCGCGGCGCAGTGCGGCCCAGGTGCCCCATCCCGCCTCGGCCTCCACGGCGTCCCAGACGCCCGGCACCCGGTCCTGCTGGCCATCTACGCCCGCAGTGCGTCCGGTCAGCTCTCCGAACTCAAGAAGCGGATGGAAGCGGGGGAAGACCTCCCCGAGCTGCCCGACGAGGGCCGATAGGGGGCGGGGAACTTCTCCGCGCATTCTCCGTGGCCACCCGTAGGAACCCGGTGACGGCCGGACAGCGCCGGATCGTCCTCGCAGCCGCCCGAGGCCGGTCCGGCACTCACGCGCCCTCTGCTTGCCGCTCTCTAGCGTGCGCCTGACCAGCGAAAAGGCCCTCCGGGGTGGAGGGCCTCAAAGTGGTGCGTGTTGCGCGCCCCCGGCAGGACTCGAACCTGCGGCCAAGCGCTTAGAAGGCGCGTTGCGACTAGAGCACCGTCCACCGGTTGACCTGCGTCAATTCCTCAACTGGGCGCTCCGGCAGGAAGACTTCGACACGGATTCGACAGGCACCCGCTTCCGCCCGACGTCGAGCCCCCTACTGCACTCGTCAGATGGTTGTGCCATCAGGACACGTAAAACTGGGCTGCTCACGGGCGGTCGTGAGCGTAACGTCACCCGGAAACCATGGGGGTGGAAGCCTGTGCTGTACGCGCATGAGGTGATCCTGAACGAGCTGGCGCAGGGGCTCAGACCGACAGCTGAGGGCGTCGAGTGGTTCGAGGGCCTCTCGGAGGACGACCAGCGCAAGATCTTGCACGCGCTGGTGCTGTTCTGTGGGCAGGCCCGTGCTCGCGAGGACGACGTGCCGGAGAGCATTGCGCGTTCTGGCATTCGCCCGACCCACACGCCGGCGGTGATGCTCACGAAGTGGCGCTTCGGGATGGACCAGCTTCCGGCCTATGAACTTGCCAAGTCATTTCGTCTGCTCGTCGCCCTCTTCAGCATCGCCGACACACGCAGGCGGACGCTGTACTGCGCCCGGGGGTGTGGCCACGCATGGCACAATCTGCCGGATCTGCTACAGGGCGCAAATGTGGAGTCGGCTAGCGGCTGACGTGTATGGCTGTCGAGCCCGCCTCGGCGGCCAGGAAGCGCGGCGGAGCCCTGCCCCAAGCGCCAGCTACTCCAACTGAGATACCAGAGCTCCGGCGTAGATCGAGAAGCTTGCGGCCGCCAACAGTAGTTCAACCTCCGCGTCGTAGACGTTTCCTGGGACGAATGCGCTGATCTCTTCGAGATCCATTCCCGCGCCGCGCGCTTGCGTGTTAAGTAGCCCTGCATCTGTGCTTCTGCCGTCAGGACTGGCCACAGCGCCACAGAGCGCGAGAGTGGATGCCGTGACGTTGACGGCCTCCTCCTGAACCCCCTGGATGAGCTGCTTAGCGCCGTCGATGACCCAGTTGTCGAGGACTGTCTCATAGCCGATGCCGCGGACCTCCGCCACCGTGTGGGCCCATAGCAACGTTAGGGAGTGGAAGAGGTAGGTCATCGCCTCATGCATCAGCAGCGGTGACTTGCCGTCCCGCCGGCGTTCCCAATGCTTGTGCCGCTTGCGGTCGCTGAGGTGAACACTCATGCGCCGGTAGTGCTCAACGGCGGTCCAGGCCAACGGTCGGTTGCAGTCGGTGGACCCATCGCCAGCTGCGGCCAAGATGCGCAGCACCATCCCCCAGGCATGAGGGTCCTCACCCAGATCATGAAGTCGAGGGATCAGTTCATCCGAGGGCCAGACAGGGTGGATCCGCTGACACACGATGCAGGTGGCATCGCCGGGGATCGAGAAACCTCTGACGGTCATCGTGATGGGCATGTCGCTTCCTACCACGACTAGGCCAGTGACGGGCAGCCGATGGCAGGGATCATCTGGCCGGATTCTTGGGCTGGTGGGCGGTGCGCCAGCAGGCAGGACTCGACCTACCTTCGAGCGCTGAGACGTGGGCGCACCCATCGAGCCAGGGTCTGAGCACCTGCACCCGCTCCAGTAGCAGGCCTGCGGGACGGCCTTGGCAGGCCTCGTTGCCGACAAGACTGCCGTTATTGCCGTCGACCCACACGGCTCCGGAGACCCCTTGCGACCTTGCCGAACTCGCTGGTGAGGGCCGGGTCAGGATGGAGTCGGCCGGTGCCAGTCCACAGATAGGCCATGAACTCGGATGTCAGTGGAAGAGCCCTGGTACCGGGCAGACTTCCAGCGGCTCATCCGGCTGATCAGCCCAGCGCCACCTGACGTGCCGTCCAGCGCACCCGGACGGAGCCGACCAAGTGGCTGCCGGAAGCGCGCGAGCTGTGGCAGTGTCGTCTCCCTGGGGGAGAGGATTGGCCGGTGACCGATTACCAATGCGGGTCGTGCTCCTATGGGAGCGACGATCTCGATGATCTTCGACAGCACTCGATCCAGACGGGCCACGTCTCGACCGGGCCAACCGAAGTCAAGTCCGGCAAAGGCAGGGTCGTGGCTGGGATCGGCGTCGGCCTTCTAACCGTCGCCACTGGGGTCTTCGCCTGGAACTACAAGACACTCCAGTACAAGGCACTCCAGTCTCTGGCTGCCGGACTGGTGGTACAGGTAGCGGAGTTGGCAGCGGAGAACGAGTACCTGAAGTCTGCCAGCGGCGCAGGGAAGACGCTCTATAGCTATCGCAAACGCTGAGTGAGGGCAGAAGCGAGCCTGCACTCCCGGCGCCGACAACTTCCAGCAGGCATCCGGCTCCGATTGGGCATCCTTAGTTACCCCGTCCCTTTGCGTGCCGCACCCTTGTTGTTGAGGTCTGCCGGGCTGGTCGCCCGTGTGCCTGCGGTTGGTGACGACCGGCTGCGGTTGCGGTGATTGCTGTACTTCGCTGCAGTACAGCAGAGCAGATTGACCACCGCCTTAGGAGTTCGGTCTACGCCCGTCTGTGACGCTGTAGTCGGCTGGTCCGGCGGCCGCCCAAGGGTGCTGTTGTGTGCCGCCGTCCGGCCTCGTTGATGTCAGCGTTGGATGTCACCGCGACTATCGGTTGATCGGGATCTCATAGACGATCTCGCAGTGAGCTGCGGGCACCACGATGTCCGCCGTCTCCACGGGCCGACCGTCGTCGCTGTAGTACGTCCGCCGGATGTGCGTGACGAGCGCCGCCTTCTGGACACCGAGCAACGACGCCTCCTCGGCAGTCGCCTGCCTCGGTTCCGGCTGCTCCACGGCATGGCTGACCGTGATACCGATCGCTGCCATTCGGTTCACTACGCCCGCTCCCGCGTGGGGGCCTCCTTCGGGGAGGACGACGAGAGTGCCGGCGGTGAGGTCGTACGGTTCCCAACTCGTCGACAACTGCACTGGCCTGCTGTCCGCCAGGAACTCGTACGTCGTGCGTACGCACAGCTCGCCCTCGGCGATCCCGAGTCGCGTCGCAATGTCTGAGGGGGCCGGCACTTTGGCGTCCGTCCGGCTCTCCCAATCCCCTTGTCTGCCCACGGCCTTCATGTCGGCGCCGAAGGGCGACCCGGTCGGCTGCTCGCGCGCCGATGACCGCACCATCCGCACCCGCTGTCTGGGCTCGGCGACGTAGGTGCCCGACCCGGCGCGGCCCTCCAGTACGCCTTGGGAGATCAGCAACTCCTGCGCCCGGCGGACCACGTTCTCGCCCACGCCGCACTCCTGGCCGATCTGGGTGCGGGAGGGCAGGCGGTCTCCCGGCTCCCACACGTGCTCCACGATCCGCCGCCGGAGTTCGTCGGCGATGCGGAGATAGGGCGGCTGCTCAGACATATGGAAAATCTAGTCCACTAGCTCTAGTCTAGTTAACTAGCTTCACTGAAAGTGATTGCCGGTGACGGAGGCTGCCCTGTGCCCGCTTCGGGAGTTAGCGCGGCGGCCATCGCTGCCCGACTGTCCGCCCTCGGGCTGTCCACGCGAACGGAGGAACACCGCCGGCACACGTCGGTGGAAGCGGAGGTGCCCGATGCGCTCTCCGCCGAGTCATGGCGGGAGGTCCTGGACGCGGTGGCTGAGGCCGATCGATTCGGGCTCCTCGCCACCAGCTTGAACGGCCGCACTTTATGGGCGGTCGTACGCAAAGCGGTCCCCACGACGGGCGATGTCGGGGGACCGAGCTATCAGCGATAGGAGCTGAACAGCGTGCTCAACCGTATCCGCCGCGCTTTCTTCCTCACCAGGGCGCGGTACTCCTCAAGAGGCAGGCACCGCCGTGCGTTAACGCCCTCCTGTCCTCCGGCGTCTCCTTCCGCCTCCCATGAATCCGTTGGCGTGTCGACTCTCTTCCTGGACCGGGCAGTCGCCGGTGCGGCGCCCCACCGAAATCCGCTCATGGGGGAGGATGTCGCACTCGTCCGCCCGTACGTGATGGTGTCGGAAAGACGTGTTCGGACCCGCTCGGTGGTCATCGCTCCTCACCTGCCGTCGGGCGCCTGGTCGTCTCTCACGGGGGGCTGCTGATGCCGCCTCGTCGACAACTGCACATCTCGGATACCTCGGCCGTCCCCTACCGCTCGACCGCTTGCAGGATCGGCACACACTCCTCCTGCACGGAGTCCTCCCCGGCCTCGGTACCAGCCGACCTCCCGGTGATCTGCGAAGCGTGTGCCTGTCCGTGCCACTCGTCTGCCGGCCCCTCCATGCCCACGGACGTGGCTCGGTGAGCGCCTGGGCCCCCGGCGGTGCGCTGGTCTCCAGCATCGAGATCACCGCGGCCACCGTCCAACGCGGTGACGTCATCCAACTTGGCGGCCACGCCTGCCGGGTGGGAGACCTCTTCCAGCTTCCCCAGGGAGCGAAGCAATCGATCTTCGAGTCGGGCGAGCTGCTGACCATGCACGCGCGTACCCGGCTCGTCGCCGTGCGCATGCTGAGAAGACGGTGACTGGCTCCATGCGCTCACGCCACCACGACATCGCCGACGACCTCCGGCAGCAGATCGCCACGGGCGGTATTCAGCCCAGCGAACGTCTTCCGTCCGAAGCCGACCTTGCCGACCGGTACAAGGTCAGCACGGTGACCCTGCGAAGAGCCCTCGCCGTGCTCCAGGGTGAAGGCCTTGTTGAGAAGATCCACGGCAAAGGCAACTTCGCCCGTCGCCCTCCCCGCAAGATCTTGTACGTCGGCGGCTGGGGCACCCTGGACCCGTGGACCGCCGCCGAGCCGGCATCGCGCGTCACCGTCCGCAGCACCACCGTTCAGGCCCACGCGCACCTCACGACCCTGTTGAAGGTGCCCATGGGCAGCCCCATCGTGGAGACCACCTGCATCAGCCACGAAGGGGAGTCTCCGCACGGCCTGGCGCGCATCTACATGCCGCGCGACCTGGTCCCGGCCGGAGTGCTCGATGACGGCTTCCCGTGCAGCCAGGCAGTCACAAGATTCGCCGTCTTGGGCCCGCCGCCGGCCGCTCTCCGAGAGACAGTGTGCGCTCGCCCTCCGACGCTGGACGAAGCATCGGCCCTCCGGATCGGCCGCGCGTCGGTCGTCCTCTCCATCACCCGCATCGCCACCGACTCCGCCGGCCGCGTCGTCGAAGCCACGCTCCTGGCATTCCCGGGAGATCGCGTAGACGCCGTCTTCACCACCCACCACGTGATCGACGAGAGGCAGACGCAAGGATGACAGCGCCGAATGAACTGCGGCTCCTCCCGTGGTCGGGTCCAGAAGGCAAGCCCTGCTACCTGAGCACCGACGACCGGGGCGGCTACATGTCCCGCCTGGCGGACAACATCGAAGCGGTCCAACTCGGAACGGCGGCCGAGCTGCTGCAACAGGCCTCCGAAACCTTCGACGACCAGGATGCGGCCCTTGACGAGATGCGGCACCTGGCCAAGGAGCTGGCCGGGGCTCTGCGGGACATCCTCCGCGTCGCAACTAGCCGCGGCCACGTCCTGGCGGTGAGCGAACCGCGTGAGCCCGCCTACTGATCTACGCTCCCGCTGACCTGCACAGCAAGAGAAGCCCGCGGCTCTGACCAGCTCAGACGTCGTGGGCTTCTGGCGTTGTCTGCCGACTTCGGCTGACCTTGGACAGCCCAGGACCGCTTCGTCCCGAAGCAACTTGAGTGAGCGCTCGGCCTTGGTCCCGGTGCACTCCGAGTTGGTGCGATCGTCCTTCGGTGTGCACGGACGTCCGCCGCTGTCCGGCTGAGTTGTCACACAGTTAGACACTCACCTGGCAGGCCCCGCGTTCGGTTGTGGCATGCGTCCAAAGAGCCCGCGGAGCGCCACTTCTTCTTGCCCTGGTCTTGCCGGGGATCTCGGGGAGCTGCGTTTTGGCTGGTCCGGCCGGTGTTCATGAGCGGCTGAGCGGTTGTCATTGGTCACTGTCGAGCGACCTAGGACGGTCCAGGGACAGCCCAGGCAACGGCCCGGCGGCCCGTTCGGCGGCCTACGAACCGATGGGCAACTCTCGTGCTCGCTGGCGTGCTTGGGCTCGTAGCTCCTTCAGGCGACTGTGGAACGTGTTGTGGCGGTTCTGGTCGAGGTTCAGCGGCAGGTTGAGTTGGGAGATGAACTGTGACTCCAGGACCCATGGTTCGCTCTGCTCGATCCAGCACACCCGCGCGTTGTCCGCCATCCACTGGCTGAGGGTGGCTTCGCCAGCCTTGCCGAAGGTCATCCGCTTGCCGCTGCCCACGCGGCGCAGCTCGAGTCCGAGCAGGCAACCGAGGGTGAGCCGCAGCGTCGAGCCGGCCGCGTTGCCCCGGTAGTGGTAGCGCACCCGCGTACGCAGGTTCTGGGTACTGGTCCGGTTCGCCATGTACCGCGGGGCTATCCCGACGTATAGCAGGCGCCCGGCGTCTAGGTCCGGGTGGGGCGCCTGCTTGAAGTGCCACCCGTAAACCCCTGCGGTCGCCGGGACGGGGCTCGGACGAACCAAGACCTCCTGCGCCGCCCACAACTGATCGGGGTTGATGAGAGCGGTAGCTTCCACGACACCTCCAGGTGCGCGCGACGGCTGGTCGGCGCAGGCTACTGGTCGCCGCTGACAGAACGTCCCTCGCCTACGTAGCTGCGTGACATCAGCTTGGGAAGGCGGAGCGCTGCCTTGTAAGCCTGGCGCCGTTCGCGAACACGTCGATTGCCCACGTCAGCCCGAGGATTCGAGCACAATGGCCGGATGACACCACGCTCCTCGACCGGCGGCGCCGCCAGCGCGGGCGGCGTCGGCTTTGAAGCCCGCATAGCGGCTTGGCTTGCCGCTCACGCGGTGGCGGGCCGGACATTGGCACTCGGATTGCCAGGCGGCTCGCTAATCACCGCGATTGGGGGGCAGACTGGCCTTGGCATGGACGACATGGGTGCTCTGCTAGCAAACGGCGGCAGAGTTCTCATTCAGGCAAAAAAGGGGCTAAGCGGGTCGGCTTCCCTTAGGTCTGCCATTGGGCAGGCCGTGGCCGCGTTCTGTGCTGGGTTCGAGGAAGCTGCGGGTACTTCGCGACCGCTGGATCCGCGACGCGACCTGCTGGCCATCGTGACCGATCCCTCCGCCCCCGCAACGATGCGGGTTGACCTTTCCACGGTCACTCTGCGGCTCACGGCACTACCGGAGGAATTGCCGTTCGAGCACGCCGCGCGCAATTCGCGAGAGAAGCACGCCCTGGACGAGCTTCTTGGACAGGTGGAGTCCGAATGGGAGGACCTAAACGGGCAGGCCCCAACTGAGCAAGAAGTGAGGGCTTTGCTGCAGATGCTGCGCGTGCTTGTACTGGATCTTGGCGACAACGGGCCGGACCGGAGCTCTGCCGAGTTGCTGCTAGGCACAGCACTGGCAGATCCGTCGACCGCTCGGACAGCCTTCGAGCGCCTTTGTCATCTCGGTTTGCATCTTGCCGAAAGGCAGATGTGGTATCCGGTCGACAGGCTGTACGCCTACCTAGCTCCACAGGCTGCACCAGAGCGCGAACCGTGGATCGGTCAGTATTTTAAGGCGCTTCGGGACTCGTCGATCACTCATTCCTACCCCGCCCCGGTTGGCCGTTCGTCTCCGCCGCCGCTTATGGACCTATTCGTAACCCAGCAGGTTCGCCTGAAGTCCGGATCCAGCACCTCGCCGTTCAAAGTTGCCTTGTCGGTTCTCGATCACGACGCCCCCATCACCGTTCTGATAGCCGGACCAGGCGGCGGCAAGAGCACACTGCTGCAGCGTCGTCTACTAATGGCGTCCGAGCGTTGGTGGGACAGAGCGGCTGAGACAGATGCCGGGGTTCCAGTCCTGCTTCGTGCTGGCACGTTGACCGAGGAGAAAATCCTGCCACGGCTCCTCGCTGACGCCACTGACAGGACGTTCAGCCATGTGCTGCGTACCTCGCCGACGGAGGAGGCGTTTGGCAAACCGCCGTATCCCGACGGAGTCTGGTTGGTCATGGTGGACGGTATCGACGAGATCGCCGACCGTAGCGTACGCGTGAAAGTGCTGGAGCGAATCGCCAGGTTCAGTGCATCGTGGCCTGATCGCTATCGCTTTGTCGTGACGACGCGTCCGCTGCCTGGTGTCGAGCTCAACAGCTTGGGCGCCGATACAGCGCACTTCGAGCTCCAAGCTTTCAGCGCAGAGAATCTCCGAGATTACGCGGCAGCATGGTTTGGCAGCGACGAACTGGCTGGCCGTTTCATTGCCTCGCTTCGAGGTACCCGGCTCGAGGTCTTGGCCCGAACGCCGCTGGTATCGTTCATGCTCTGCCAGATCTACGCGGCAAATCCTGGGGCCCGACTTCCGGAAGGTCGTTCACAGATCTACGAGGCTTTCGTCGACCTGATCTGGGAAAGCAACAGTCACAAGAGGGTCAGGGAGATCCACGATCAGGCGATCGCCGCTCTGCTGGAGCCTATGCAGGACAGCGGGGCCCGGCGGGATGCTGAAGCCGCAGCCCAGCACGCTCGCAACTGCTTGCAGGACTTGGTCGGTTTCCTGGCGCTGGCACGGCTTCTCGGCGATAAGCGGCCGACAGCGGAGGTAATGGCCGCTCACGTCGAGATACCGCGCCCAGACCGTGTGAAGACGCATGCCTGGGATGCGTTCCTTGGCGAATTGCTGCACTCCACGGGTCTGGTGGCGCATAGCGATGAAACGGACGACTACGAGTTCCTACACCAAACTCTGATCGAGTACCTCGCTGCCCGCCACGAGCAAGATCCCGCCGAGGTAGCACGCGCCCAGCTGCGCGTATACGCGGAACCCGCAGCGTCACGTCCCAAGTCGGCGCTCTTTGACAGGTCTTACCTAGCGTTTCTTATCGACGTCACACCAAACCGCCTGGCAGACGACCTTTCGCCGTTCGCACGGGGTGACTTTGGCCACGGCGGCGACTTCATCGTCTCTCTGGCCATCATGGGTACCGATCTGTCGTCGGCAACAATCAACTCCACCTGCGCGGCACTCGACCGACGCGCAAGAGACAATGGCGTTGCCGCCATGGCCCGGGTGCAGGCCGCGAGCGGTCTGCACGATCTGGGCGACCGGCGCGGGCTGGAACTTCTCAATGAGTTGGCAAATGATCACCGCGTTGTCGGGAAAGCGCGGTTCGCTGCTGCTCGACATCTCCGAGATGTAAGCGACCCACGTGGCTTGCAATTTCTGCGGTCTCTCAGCCGCGATGTGGCGCTGGACATCCCTACTCGCATCAGGAGCTTCGCGGCCCTGGGGCAGGCCGCAGATCAGGAATCGGCCGATGTTCTGAACTCGGTCGCTGGCGACCTACATGAAACTGAGACGATTCGGTTGCAGGCCGACAACGTGTTGCTTCAAATGGGTGACACTCGAAGTCGCGCACGGCTCAACATCATGCTTGCTGACGATAACCTCAGCAAGCGTCGACGCGCACAGGTAGTGCGGCTCCTCGCCGCAGCCGGAATTCTAGACGACGTGAACGTGTTCGGCGGAATGGTTGACGACACTCGACTTGACGAATCGACCCGGCTTTGGGCAATCGGCATGCTGGAACGGATTGGGGGCCAGCAGGCGTTCAGTCGCCTATACGAATTGGCTCGTCGTCATACGGCCTGGTACTCCGCAGAAGAGCGAAGAGTAGAGGAGGTTGTCCGTAAGCACGCGATTAAGGCTCTGGGAGCATGTAGCAGTCCCTTGGTCAACCGATATCTGCTCGCCCTCATGGAAGACCGCGACGTCCCGAAACCACGGCAGCACCAGGCAGCCACCCTCCTTCGTCAACGCGTGGCACTCCGCCAGGCCTCATCTACCCGCGTGGTGTAAGAGGGTTCTGGCAGTGCACGCCATCTATCACCTGGTCCGGGGTCGGCGGGCTGGCCCTGGAGACGTCTACGCATGTAGAGGGCGTGGCTAGCTTCCTACAGATGATCTTTGCGTGGTGTCGCGCGCTGGCACGCCACGAGCGCAGGTCAGCAACCTGCCATCGGCGACATCACGTACGGAACCTCAGTAGACACTCAGCGCTGCTGCCCTTCATACGCGGAAACTCGGTTATGGGCGCCCACAAGGCCCGCCGCGTACTTTCCCGCCGGCGCCGGGCTGGTCGCCGGACGGACACCGCGTCAAAGCGGAACTCGACTACGGCCGCGGACCAGAGAAGACCTGGGTCTACGGCGGCCTCCGCGTCCGAGATGGGCAGCAGGTCACCATGACCGCGTCCTCCCGCAACAGCATCTTCTACCAGCAGTTCTTACAGAGGCTTGAGCAGGCGAACCCAGTCGGTGACATCTACGTAGTCACCGACAACCTGTCGTCACACAACAGCCTGTCCACCCGGACCTGGCTCGAGGACCACCCCCGCATCCGGCACGTCTTCATTCCCGTCGGCGCGTGCTGGCTCAACCTCCAGGAAGGCTGGTGGCGCATCTTCCGCAAAGCCGCCCTCACTGGCCAAACCTTCGCCGGACCCGACGAGATCACCCAGGCCACCACACTCGCAACAGTCCAGCTCAACTCCCGTGCCAGGCCCTGGATCTGGGGCAGACCCGCCCCGCCCACCCGACACCTACGCCGCCGGTATATCTACTACCTTTAAGGAATCCAGCACTAGGGTCCGGCTCTGGGCGGTTCGTCCGAGTCATAGGTGGCAAGACGGTCGGCCACCGTCGCAGTCTCCATCCAGGGTCACCGCTTGCAGGTGCTCTTGCTCAGGAACGGCCCCCGCAACCGCCCTGTGACAGGCACGATGAAGCAGGGCGTCGGTTGAGGTGACGCTGCCGGCTGGGAGAGGCGCACGCAACGTGGCTAGGGGGCAGAGCAATGAAGGTAAGGCCCACACAGCAAATCGAACGCGCTGGTGTGTCTTGGATAGAGCACCTAGTCGTCGGTGAGTTGGGCTGGTTGTTCCGGCAACAAGAAACGGCCGATTTCGGGATTGATGCCCAGCTTGAGATTGTCGACGCCGAAACGTCCAAGGCGACGGGCAGGCTTCTAGGTGTGCAGATCAAGTCTGGCCTCAGCTACTTCGAAAAACCAGCAGATGGTGGTTGGTGGTTCGCATGCGGTGCTCACCACGTCTCTTACTGGATTGGGCATTCACTTCCAGTCGTGGTAATGCTTTATCACCCGACAAGGAAAACGGTTTACTGGCAGCACGTCAACGATCAAACTGTGCAGTCGACAGGAAAAAACGCCAAAATCCGGATCCCTCGTTCTCGGAATCTAGCGTCGCACTCATCCCAGGCGCTTCGCTCAGTGGCGCGCTCCGCATCTGAGGTGCCCGCCCTCGAAGACTGGGCGTTCGCGCCCCCTGTTAGGGAGCCTCAGCGCTCAGCCTACTTCGAGCACCTGCTGTCTGCGCAATTATGCGCGATGGTGCCAGGCGCCGTCGTGGATAAACATCAGCATGACCACTACCCCTTCGACCTGACTCTGTGGGCGCAGGATGCCCGAGGTTGTGAAATAGGAGTGAGGGTTGCCTTGCAGGGCTCGTCGTCCGGAGTACGAAGACTTGCCACTGAATATCGGAGCGCCATGATGCCGCTCGTTATCTTCTACACGGGAACTCAGGATATTGGCGAAGTGACTCGGCGGCCGAATGACGACGTAACGCCTCCCATTCACGTTGTAGCCTGGCGAGAAGGCGGCCTAGGGAAAGCGTTGCAGGATTCGATCGCAGATGCCATTGAATGGTCGAGAAAGCTGTGGGCTTGACGAGGGCGAACATCATGCCTCCACGGGTGGTGGCGTCAGACTGGCCCAGGCCAACGAGGCCCATCTAGCTGAAACGGCGGGGTTCTTGGGTGAACCAACCGGCCAGCAACCCTGAGACGCCGCTCGGTGGTCGATCGGTGCAGACCTACCCCTTGTCAGTGGCTCGTACTAGTGTGCGAGCGTGTTGCTGGAGGACTGATGCGATCTACTCGTGAACACCCAGACTGATCTATCCTGTTGCTCTCTGTACTCAGGCGGGGGGCTGCCAGTGGTGGAACTGGTCGGCACGGGCGGGATCGGCAGGCCCCGTACGAGCCATATCGAAGCTGTGGATCCGTTGACCGTAACGGACATGATGGAGCAGCTTCAGCAGGGCTACATGGCGAGCGTGGCCGCGACGGCCGGCTGCACCATGGAGCTGGTCAGCAAGGACAAGTGGGGCGTTGATGTCCAGCTGATCCGGCCGCCGCGGACTGCACTTGATGAAGAGACCATGGTGTTGGCACAGCTGAAGTGCACTACTCAAACTGTGCCAGATCGCGCCAAGGAGTTCTTTAGCTACCAGTTCACCAAGCGTCAGTACTTCGATCATCTGGCCAAGCGCAGAGGTTACCTGAAGGCCATCCTGATCGTTATGACGACGTCGCCACGCCAGCGAGAATGGACTGAAGCGAGTCATAGTGGGCTGGTGACTAGGCGTGGCTGCTACTGGGCATACCTAGAAGGTATGGAGGTGGACTCCGAGGTAAAGAAGCCGACGGTTCGCATTCCGACCAAGAATTTGATGGATGCCGCAGCGCTGACGACGATTCTGGACAGGGCCGATAGGGGTGAATCACTAAATGGCTGAACGGTCGAGCGTGACTATCCCTGCGAAGGTAGACCCAGGGAAGTTGACGGGCCTGCTGGAGGAAGTTGGCTGGCGTCCGGTTGGCGGGCGGCGCGGCATTTACATGCGTTACCTGCCGCCCGGTATCGACGATTCTCAAGGCGTGTCAAGCCTGACCGTTCCTCTTGATTCGCAGGCGCCCGAATTTGTTGATGCAATGAGATCTGCATTGCTTGTAATCTCAGAAGACAGTGACTCTTGGGTGCGATTTATCTATCCGCGCCTGGTCGTTGACGTCTCTGATGAATTTAGATTTCGCCGAGAATCATCAGCGCCAAGTGGTTTCATTGATTGGCGTAGCGGTGAAAAGCTGATTGAGTCAGCTAGGAGGACTCTTGTTGCTGGTGCCAAATACTTCCTGAGCCCTGGTCGGCATTTTGTGAACCGGAACGGCAGGTTCGCCGGGCGTTACCTTGACCAAGTTCTCATGGGGCAGACTGCTCCGGGGAGTTACATCGTGACTGCCTACGCTCCGCCGAACGCGGATATTCCCCTGTCCGCTGGCGAGGTGGCGAGCCTGCCCGATGTGAGTGTGGCTCACGCGCGCCAGGTCTCTCAAGCCGTGGTCCGTGCGGTGGAGGCTACGGCTGAAGCGGTCGAGCACTACAAGTACAGCGGATCCCTTTCAGGATTCGAAGCTGGAGTTTCTCGCGGCATTTCATACGAGATGACGCAGGCCCTCCTGGGGATTGCCGCAAACTCGAATGGAGCCGATATAACGGTGGATTGGGACTCCAATATTGGGTCCACGACGCCGGAATCGGCGCATTTCGAATTCAGCGGCTCGGATGCGGAGCCTCTGAGTAAGGCGGCGATTCGCCTTGCGGAAGATAAGTCGTCGCGCATGGTGACTTTGATTGGGCGTGTGCACCTGTTGGCCAAGAAGCAGGCGGGGAGCCCAGGGGTGTTTGGTGTTGAGGCTCTGACTTCTGGGGCAGTCAAGAAAGTGCGTGTTCGTCTAGCTGACGAAGAGGATTACCACGAGGCAATTCGTGCGCATGAAGAAGATTTGGCTGTCCAAGTTTCCGGGAAGTTGGAGAAAGAGGGAAATCTAAGTTGGCTTTATAATGCCACTGTAATCCGAACCCTTGGTCATGTCGACGAATATCAGCAACGACGTGGGCGAGGGTCTGAAGTTTCGGTTGGGCAGATTGATATTTTCGGTGGCGTAGTTGCCAGCAGTGTTGAACAAGCTCGGAACGAGTCGAGTTCGTAGGGGGGTCAGACGGCGGATGTCATCACCCACCACTAGCCCAGCTGCCATCCCGTCCGCCTTCGACCCACACGTCGTGGAGCGGGCGTGGTTCAGGGCGTCAAGGTGGAGCGCGCCACTGTACGAACGACCTTGACGCCCTGGGCCGCGACTGCTCGGCTCTGCCTGGGTCGGAGGTGGTCGGGATGGCAGCCCACAACGCACACCACGAATTTGCCGGCACCTGCAAACGGCGCCTGATCCATCCCGGAGTCTGAGCGCCCCCGCCGGAGGCATCTCCTTGATCCGCGGATGAATTTGTCGCTTCCGCCCGCAGCACGTAGCGCGCCGCCTGGCGCGGCCAGCCGGGGCGGAGACAGAGGCAGGCCGCGCCGCTGAGGCGGCGCGCGCCCGCGCCGTGCGCGGGTCTTGATGGAGTAGGGAAAGTCTTATCCCGCTGGGATGAGCTGCTTGCCGTCGTGGCTTCGTACGTGGGGGCCGTTGTCGTCCAAGGCGTCCAGAAGCCTGATCGCGTAGACCTCGGACATGCGGGCACTGACCTCGTTGGGCGTGAGCCAGGAGACGGCTGTCGACTCGCTTGATGTGCGCTCGGTGCCGCCGGAGGGTTTGCAACGGAAGACGAGGGCCACGATGCCTCGGGTCGTGTTCTTGTAGACGCCGGTGAGTTCGTCCACCTCGACGTGGATGCCTGTCTCTTCCCAGACTTCGCGGGTGACGCCGGCCTCCGGGGTTTCGTTGAGTTCGAGTACGCCGCCGGGGAGTTCCCATGTGCCGTTGTCGGCTCGGCGGATCGCCAGGAGGCGTCCGTCCTCGCGCACCACTACCCCGGCTACGGATACGGAGTGCAGGGGCGGCGACGTTGCTTCCTGTGGTTGACTCATGTACAGGAGCATAGGAGGCATGGAAGGACTATGGGAACTGCGGTAGAGGGGGGCAGGTCCGGGCCTCGGTACGTGCAGATCGCGGACGAGATCGTGCAGCAGATCAGGGCTGGTGTGCTCAAGCCTGGCGACATGGTGCCGAGTGAGTCTGAGCTGGTGGAGCGCTATGGCGTGTCCGGCGGCACGATCCGTAAGGCCATGGTCGAAGTGCGGGCGAGCGGGCTC
This sequence comes from Streptomyces sp. NPDC057543, assembly GCF_042801895.1. NCBI lineage: Bacteria > Bacillati > Actinomycetota > Actinomycetes > Kitasatosporales > Streptomycetaceae > Streptomyces > Streptomyces sp. NPDC057543. Next base: position 15,351 of record NZ_JBHVFF010000075.1, read on the forward strand.
GTCGAGACCCGGCACGGCAAGGGCTCGATCGTGAAGGACCGGCCGCCGGTACGGCACCGTTCTTCCGACCGCTTCCGGCGCTCGCTCCGCCAGGGCGGCAAGGCTGCGTACCTCGCGGAGTCCGCGCAGTCCGGCGCCACTGCCAAGGTGAGCGTCCTTTACATCGGGCCCATGGAGGCCCCCGCGGACGCTGCCCAGCGACTAGGCGTCTCTGCCGGCACTCAGGTCCTCGCCCGGCGACGCCTCTACTTCCGCAACGGGACCCCGGTCGAGACCGCCTCCTCGTATCTCCCGTGGGACGTGGTGAAGGAGATCCCGGAGCTGTTCGCTGAGAACCCTGGTGGTGGTGGCATCTACGCCCGACTCGAAGACCACGGGCATGAGTTCGCTGAGTTCGTCGAGACGTTGCAAGCCCGGCCGGCCTCCAAGGCGGAAGCCACCGAGCTGGCGCTCAGTCCGGGTGCGCCGGTGGTTCACCTCATCCGGGAGGCCCGTACGACGACCGGCCTCGTGGTCGAGGTGTGCGACACGCTCATGGCTGCTGACCAGTTCGTTTTCGAGTATCGGATCCCGGCTGGCGACTGACGCCCGTTCAACTTCCTGCAACCCGTCGTGACTTCGATGTCGCGGCGGGTTGACTCATGTATAGGAGTGAGGCACTCTTCTTCATGTCACTCATATACATGAGTGACGGAGTTCGGCATCTATAGAGGAGTGATCCGCTGTGCGTCAGATCCCTGTCGACACCTCCGCCGCGACCGTGATGGTCGCCAAGACCCCGCAGCCAAAGGTGAAGGACCGCCGTACCGGCGAGATCGCCACCGACGCCGAGACCGGCGCGCAGCTGATGACCGTGGACGTGATGTTCGCGGCCAACAACGAGGTGGAGATCCTTTCCGTCACCGTTCCGGAGACCGGTATCTCCGGTGACCTGACCATGGGCACCCCGGCCGCGCTCACGGGGCTGATCGCCCGGCCGTGGGAGAGCGAGTTCAACGGCCAGAAGCGGCACGGCATCGCCTTCCGTGCCGTTGCCGTCACCTCGCTGGCAGCAACAGGCACGGGCTCGAAGGCGGCCTGAGCCATGACGTGGCCGACGGTCTTACTGCTGCTGGTCGTCGCCACTGCGGGTCTCCTGCGGTGGCGGCGTCCCGCCTGGTACTGGCTGACCTTCGGGGTCACCTTCGCTGTCGTGCGCGTCCTGGTCCGCTACGCCTCCGTCATGGAGGCTTGCGGGCTGACGGTCCCGCCTTCGCGTTGGCGGCTGATGCTGGCCCTAGCCAGCCGACCGGCGCCGGAATCCCGCGCACCACGCATCCTGCGGCTGTGGCCCACCCACACAGGCCTGGTCCTCAGACTCAAACTCCGCCCGGGACAGGACGCCTTCGACATCGCCGCCGCCTCTGACCGGCTGCGCCACTCCTTCGGGATGTACGGCGTGACCTCCCGTGAGTTGCGCTCGGGTGTGGTCGAGATCCGGATGACCGGCTACGACGTACTCAAGCGGGTGCACATGCCGGCCAAGACCGACACCCGACCGATGCGTATCCCGGTCGCGCTGCGGGAGGACGGCTCGGTTCACTACCGCGACTACCGCGCCGTCCCGCACGGTCTGACCCTCGGCGCCACGGAGTCCGGCAAGTCCGTCTACCAGCGCAACCTCGTCGCCGGGCTTGCCCCGCACCACGTCGCGTTGGTCGGCATCGACTGCAAGCAAGGCGTCGAGCTGTTCCCGCTGGCACGCCGGTTCTCCGCGCTCGCCGACAACCCCGACACCGCATTGGAGCTGCTGGAGGCGCTGGTGTCCCACATGCAGGACGTGTACCAACTCATCCGCGCCGAGCAGCGGGTCAGCGTCGCCGTGCCGGATGCGGAGATCGCCGCCGACATCTGGGACTTGCCCGAGGATCTACGGCCGGTTCCGGTCGTCGTCCTGGTCGACGAGGTCGCCGAACTCGCCCTCTTCGCCAACAAGGAGGAAGAGAAGCGGCGGGACCGGATCATCACCGCTCTGGTCCGCCTCGCCCAACTCGGCCGCGCGGCCGGCGTCTACCTGGAGATCTGCGGGCAGCGCTTCGGCTCCGAACTCGGCAAGGGCATCACGATGCTCCGGGCCCAGCTCACCGGCCGCACCGCGCACCGCGTCAACGACGAGACGTCCGCGAACATGGCTTTCGGCGACATCGCGCCGGACGCTGTACTCGCTGCCATCCAGATTCCTGCCGAGACGCGCGGCATCGCCATCGCCGGGGACTCCACCGGCGGCTGGCACCGCATCCGCGCCCCGCACACCTCGCTGCGCCAGGCCGTGAACGTCTGCAACAAGCACGCCGACCGCACCCCCGAGCTGCCCGCCCTCGCGCCCTTCCGGCCCGCGGTCGCCCCGCTGCACTCGGCCCGTGTGCCGCTGTCCAAGACAGCCCCCGCAACCGCCTGACACACCACCCCTCCCACGGTCGGCGCGACCGCCCTTCGCGCCGGTTCCCTACCCCCGCCATGCCTGATCACAGGAAGGAGCCGTGATGGCCCGCCCCGCTCTCCGCATCGACGCCGTACTTGTCCAGGCCGTCATCGCCGGGGCACTGTCCTTCGCCCACCTGCACGACCTTGCCGCCGCTGCCGGACAGACCGGCTGGAAGGCCTGGGCCTATCCGGTCTCGGTAGACCTGCTCCTGGTCGCCGCCTGGCGTCGGCTGCGTGCCCATGGGCCGTCCCGGCTGGCCTGGTGCTGGTTCCTCATCGCCCTGGTCGCCTCGCTCGGCGCCAACGTCGCCACCGCCGGACTGCTCGACCTGAACGACGTCCCGGCATGGCTGCGCATCCTCGTCGCCGCCTGGCCCGCCCTGGCCTTCATGGGCGGCACCCTCCTCGCCCACTCACCCGCAGACCCCTCCCCGGCTCCGCCGGCACCTTCCGCCCCGACTCCGGACCCCGCGCCCGATACGGATCACGACCCCGCCGTTGCCGAGTCGAGCCGGGTGCCCGAACCCGTCGCCGCCCCGGAGCCCGAGGAAACCCCGGCCCTGCCCACAGCAGTGCCGGTCCCGGCCGCGCTGGTCGCCCACGCCCGCAAGGTCGCCGACGACCACCACGCCCGCACCGGCGCCCGGATCGACACCGACACCCTCCGCGCCCGCCTCGGCGTCCCGCACCATCTCGCCGACGCCATCGCAGCCCAACTCGCCTGATCCAGAAGGGAGACAAGCCGTGACCCGTGACCCGGCCGACCTGACCACCGCCGACTACCTCGACGGCGCCCACGAGATGACCGCCGCCAACCGGCCCTACCTCGCCCACCTGCTTGCCGAGGAAGCCGCCCAGCGCACCACCGACCCGGCCACCGCCGCCGGCATCCGCGCCACCTTCCCCGACCCGACCACAACCCGAGAGGAAACCGACTGACATGCCCGCCCGCGACTTCTTCCACTCCGTGATGCGGATCGGCCCCCTACAGATCGGCACCCACCGCGACCGCCGCGGCCAGACCAAACACGCCGCCGTGTGCACCAACGACCGGTGCGGCTGGTCCGCCGACTACTCCAGCCAGTCCGCCGCACAGCTCGCCGCCCGAACCCACCGCTGCCGCGTCAGCTAGGAGACCGACCCCGATGGACGTTCCGCTCTGGCTCGCGCTACTCACCGTCGGCTACCTCGGCGTCAAGCTCATCCGTCCGCCCTGGTGGCTCATCGCCGTGCTCCTCCTCGGCGGCTTCCTCCTCGCCGACAGCGTGCTTGCCCCCGTCGTCAACGGCCTCGTCAAGTAACACGACCCGAAGGGAGAACACCGATGCTCCGCCCGAAGATCCCGACCAACCCCACACCCACCGGCCACGTCATACCGCCCGTGGTCGTGGAGCCGACAACCGTCGTACCAAGCGCTCAGATTCCGCACCCTGCCCCGGTCGCTTCGGCGCCGTCACGGCCCACGGTGCAGCTCACCCCCGGCACTGCCCTCGCCCTCGTCGGCAGCGGGACGGCCGTGGTCCTGGTCGTCGGCGCCGTCCTGGTCTCCATGCTCCTCGCGATTGCCGTCACCGGCGCGTCGGTCGCCGTCTGCGCCCTGGTGATCCGCTCCCTCGTCAACGCCGACACCAAGCGACGCTGACCGGCCCCCGGGCGGCCTCGATACCGCCAAGCATCCGCCGCCCGGGCGCCGTCCCTGTCCGATCTCACAACCGGAAGGAAGAACCCAGCATGGCGCATCGCACCTCGCCCGTGCCTGCCCCGCTACTCGACCCGACCACCCTCGGTGACCTCCTACGGGTGGCCTCGGCCCCTGACTACACGCGCTGGGAGAACCAGATCCGCCGTACCGGCGGCTGCTCCGACCCCATCCACCTGACCGGCTGGACCCTCCACAAGGACAAGACCACCGGCGAGACCCTGCACCACTACACCACCGCCAACGAACCCGGCGGACGCCTCCGCCTCGCCTGCGGCAACCGCCGCGCCTCTCGCTGCCCCTCCTGCGCCTGGATCTACGCGGGCGACACCTACCACCTCATCCGCGCGGGCCTGGCCGGTGACGACCGCCGCGACGTCCCCACCACCGTCAGGGACCACCCCCGCGTCTTCGCCACTCTCACCGCCCCCTCCTTCGGCCCGGTCCACAACCGGCCCGACCGCGGTGTCTGCCGCTGCGGCGTCCAACACACCCCGGACGCATCGGAACTGGGCACCGCCCTCGACCCCGCCACGTACGACTACGCGGGCGCCGTCCTGTTCAACAACCACGCCGGACAGCTCTGGCAGCGCTTCACCACACGCCTGCGCCGCGAACTCGCCGCCCGCGTCGGCCTCACCCGCCGAGAACTCGCCGACCGCGTCCGCGTCTCCTACGGCAAGGTCGCCGAATTCCAGAAGCGTGGCGCCCTGCACTTCCACGCGGTGATCCGGCTCGACGGCCCAGAGGGGCCCGGAACGCCGCCACCTGCCTGGGCAACGGTCGACCTACTTGCCGATGCGATCCATGCGGCCGCGGCGCACTCCTACACGTCCGTCTCTGTCCCGTCCGCCGGGGACCAACCGGCCCGGTCCTTCCGCTGGGGAACACAGCTCGACGTCCGCCCGGTGAAGGCCTTCGGCGACGGCTCCGACATCACCGAACAGGCCGTTGCCTCCTACGTCGCCAAGTACTCCACCAAGGCAGCCGAAAACACTGGCACCCTTGACCGCCGCATCGGGGAACTCGCCGAACTCGACCGCCACCAGGTCCCGGACCACACTCGCCGCCTGATCACCGCATGCCGCGACCTGGACAGCCTCTACCCGGACCGGCGTCTCTGGGCCTGGGCGCACATGCTCGGCTTCCGCGGCCACTTCTCCTCCAAGTCCCGCCGCTACTCCACCACCCTCGGCGCCCTCCGCCAGGCACGCGCCGACTACCGCGCCACCCAAGAGGCCGCCGTCCTGGGCCTGGACGACCGCGAACCGGACACCGTCCTCGTCCTCACCGACTGGCAGTACGCCGGCCACGGCCACACCCCCGGCGAAGCTGCCCTCGCCGCAACCATCGCCCGGGACCTCCAGACCAACCGTGAGACCGCCCGCGACGCCCTCCTGAACGAAGGGAGCACGACATGACCACGGCGATTCGGTCACGCAACATGCTCACCCTTGCGGAGGTCTGCGAGGAACTGGCCATCTCGCGCTCGACCTTCTACGACTGGCGGGCGAAGCGTCGTGCGCCGCGCTGCATCAAGCTCCCGAACGGCGATCTCAGGATCCGGCGGAGCGACCTCGATCACTGGCTCGACGACCGTGAGGACGCCGCCTGATGGAGACGACGTACGACGTCAAGATCTACAAGATCCTCACCTATAAGGGCGCCCGGAAGGCCACCTATACGGTGCGCTGGGTGGTGGCGGGCAAGCGCTGGCGCGAGCCGTTCGACACTGTCGCGCTCGCCGAGGGCTTCCGCTCAGAACTCATCAGGGCGACCGGCAAGGGCGAAGCGTTCGTCATCGCGACCGGCCTGCCGGTATCGCATCGCTCCAAGTCGGCTGCCATGAGCTGGTACAAGTTCGCCGTCGAGTATGTGGACGCGCGCTGGGCCCAACTCGGCGGCAACAGTCGGAAGAACCTTGCCAAGACCCTGGCCGCGACCACCGTCGCACTCCTACGGGTCCGGCCCACTCAGTTCGAACCCGCGGCTGTGCGTACTGCCCTGCGCGAATGGGCGTTCAACACGAACAGGCGCGGTGTGGCTCCCCGGGACGTGGAGACCATCCTCAGGTGGGTGGAGCGGAACTCGCTTCCCGTCTCGGCCTGGGAGGACCCGGACAAGGTCGACGAGGTCCTGCGAGCCATCGACACACGCCTCGACGGCAGGCAGGCCGCCGCCTGGTCCCGCAAGCGTCATCGCCGGATCCTCAACGTTGCCATGAAGCACGCGATACGGCGGCGCATTCTGCGGGCCAACCCCCTCCCCAAAGGGAAGGACGTGACGGCTGCCACCAAGACCACCAATGCCGTAGACAAACGGTCCCTGATGAATCCGGACCAGGCCGCGGCTCTCCTCGACTGGATCCGGCGCCGACCGCGCGGAGGCCAGCGCCTGCACGCCTTCTTAGCCACGCTCTACTACTGCGGTCAGCGTCCCGAGGAAGCCGTGGCCATGCGTGTGAAAGACGTGACGTTGCCAGCCTCCGGCGCCGACGACCAGTGGTGTGAACTGCTGATTCACACGGCGACGCCGGAGGTCGGCAAGCAGTGGACCGACTCGGGCAGGATTCACGAAGAGCGCGATCTGAAGGGCCGTGCCGAGGGGGAGACGCGCACCGTGCCAGGGCATCCCGCCCTGACGCGCATCCTGAGGCAGCACATTGAGGACGAACAGCTTCAGCCGGGCGACCTGCTCTTCCAGGGGGAGAAGGGCGGCATCCTCGCCGGTTCCGTCATCCGCCGGGCCTGGCGCGGCGCACGCAAGGCGGTGCTGCCTCCGCACGTCTTCGAGTCGCCCACGGGGAGGCGCGTGTACGACAACCGGCACACGCGCCTCACGAAGTGGCTCAACGACGGGATACCGCCCGCCCAGGTGGCGGATTGGGCCGGCAACAGCGTCCCCGTGCTGTTGGCCACCTACGCCCGGTGCGTCGAGGGGCAGCTTCCTGATCTCAAGAGGCGGCTCGAAGCTGCGGGGGATCTCCCCGAGCTGCCGGATGCCGGCTGACTGTTCCGGCCGAAAACTTCGACACGTATTCGACACGGCCACCCGCGAAAACCCGGTGGCAGCCGGACAGCGCCGGACCCTCCCCGTGGTTACCTGGGGGAGGGCTCGGTGCTTATGCATTCGCTACGCCGCCCTCGCTACGGTGCGGTGACCTGCAAAAAAGGCCCTCCCGAGGGAGGGCCTGGCGCGGTACGGACTGCGCGCCCCCGGCAGGACTCGAACCTGCGGCCAAGCGCTTAGAAGGCGCCTGCTCTATCCACTGAGCTACGGGGGCCGGGTGGTGGCCTCGGCGGCCTGGAGCCCTGGGGCCTGGCCGGTCGGTTGACCTGCCGGGACAAGGATAGGGCTCCGATCGCCTTGTCCTGGTTGCTTCACCTGCGTGGCACGATGTGGAGGTTCGGTGAAGCGAACCGATAATCGCAGGTGGGTGGGGATCATGCATCGTTTTTGACGCCTCGCGCCCCGGGTGTTGTGCACTCGTTATGCCTGCGCCCCACTCGTCCCCTCTGTCCCGACTCCCTTCCGAGGGGAGAACCGGCGCGCAGAGGTGGCTATACGCTTCAAAAAGGCTCCAAAATTGGGCATTCTTCGCATGTGGTGACCTTGGACGTACGGCCTCAGCTCATCGACGCACTTTCCGCCCTGCGCGACCGTGTCGCTGCCGTGCGTCTTCCACTTCCGTTGCCGGGGGCCGCGCGGGCCCGTCAGACCCGGAGCGAGCTGCTCGCCCAGCTCGACGACTATCTGCTTCCCCGGCTCAGGGATCCCGAAGCGCCGCTGCTCGTGGTGATCGGCGGGTCCACCGGGGCCGGGAAGTCGACGCTCGTCAATTCGCTGGTGGGGCGGCAGGTCAGCGAGGCCGGGGTGCTGCGGCCGACCACGCGGACGCCCGTACTCGTCTGCCACCCCGATGATCACCACTGGTTCGCCGGGGGCCGCGTACTGCCGCGGCTCACCAGGGTCTGGCTGCCGCCCCAGGATTCCGGGGTACCCGGCCGGTGCGACGACCTGGACGGGCTCGATGGGGTGGACGGGAGCGAGGAGGAGGACGGGACAGCGCTGCGCGTCGAGACCGCGACCGGTCTGCCGCGAGGGCTCGCGCTGCTCGACGCGCCCGACATCGACTCGCTCGTGGTACGGAACCGGGTGCTGGCCGCCGAGCTGATCTGCGCCGCGGACGTGTGGGTGATGGTGACCACGGCGTCCCGGTACGCCGACGCGGTGCCGTGGCATCTGCTGCGTACCGCCAAGGAGTACGACGCCGCGCTCGTCACCGTCCTCGACCGGGTGCCGCACCAGGTGATCGCCGAGGTGTCGCGGCAGTACGGAGCGCTGCTCACCAAGGCGGGCCTCGGCGAGGTGCCGCGCTTCACCATTCCCGAGCTGCCCGAATCGGCCGACGGCGGCAGCGGGCTGCTGCCCACCACCGCGGTCGCCCCGCTGCGGGCCTGGCTCAGCCACCGCGCCCAGGACCCGGCGGCCCGCCAGCAGGCGGTCGGGCGTACGGCGGCCGGGGTCATCGCCTCGCTGAACGTACGGATGCCCGCGCTGGCCGGGGCCGTCGCGGCGCAGTACGCGGCGGCCGTGCGGCTGACCGGCTTCGTCGAGGACGCGTACCGCACGGAGGGCGCCCGGGTCCGGCGACGGCTGCGGAACGGCGGCGTGCTCGCCGGGGACGCCCGGACCCGGTGGCGCGGGTACCCGCTGTACAGCACCTCCGAGGAACTTCTCGAATCCCTGGTGGACAGTCTCGCCGCACTCCTGCGGTGCGCCGTGGCCGCCGCCGACGAACAGATCCGCACGACCTGGCAGCGCGAACCCGCGGCCGGGGCGTTCGGCTTCGAGGACGTCGGCCGGGAAGCCGGCGGATGGGGGCCCGCCGAGGACATCCGGGGCCGGATCACCATGGCCGTACGGCGGTGGTGGCGGGTGCTGGAGGAACTGGCCGAGGAAGAGGTGCGCCGACTCGAACGCAACGCCGCGCCCGACGCCGAGACGGTGGCGGCGCTGCTGGCCGCCGCACTGCTCGGCGGCCGTCGCACCCGCGGCGCCGGTGAACAGCTCGCCGAACGGATCGGCGCCCAGGGCGCGCTGCGGCTGCGCGACAAGGGCGGCGAACTGCTCACCGACTGCCTCGACCGGGTGCTGGACGGCGAGCGCGACCGGCGGCTCGCACCACTCGACGCACTCGACGTCGCCCCGGAGCCGCAGGCCGATCTCATCGCCGCTCTGTCCGTACTGCAGAAGGAGAGGTGGCAGCGATGACTGCCGTCATTGACGAAGGGACCGGTCGGGGCGAGAGTCCCGCACCTCACGAGAACAGCGACCACCCGGGCCGGACGCCCGACAGACCGACGCGCGTGCCGGAGGCGGGCGGGGACTGGAACGACGGGTTCATCGCCCGGCGCGCCGCCGCCAAGGAGGCGGGTCCCGGGCCCGGTACGGCGGACGACGACGTACGTACGCCGCAGGTCGAGGCGTACGTGCCGTCCGGCGGCCCGCTCCGGCCGCGGCTCGACGCGCTGCGTGAACTCGTCGGGCTGTCCAGGGCCAGGCTCGACGGTGCCACCCTCGCCGAAGCGGGACGCGTGCTCGACGAAGCGGCGGCCCGTCGGCGGCTCTCCTCCCGGCACACCGTCGTCGCCATCGCCGGAGCGACCGGCAGCGGCAAATCGACCCTCTTCAACTCCCTCGCGGGCGTCCAGATCTCCGAGACCGGGCTGCGCAGGCCTACGACCGCCGCCCCCATCGCCTGCTCCTGGACCGACGGGGCCGCCGGACTCCTGGACCGGCTCGCCGTTCCCGGACGGCTCAGGCGCAGGCCGCAGCAGGGCGGCACGGATGCCGACGGCGCACTCCAGGGTCTCGTCCTCGTCGACCTGCCCGACCACGACTCGGCGGCGCCCGGACACCGTGAGCAGGTCGACCGGGTGCTCGCGCTGGTCGATGCGGTGATCTGGGTCGTCGACCCGGAGAAGTACGCGGACGCGGCCCTGCACGAGCGCTACCTGAGGCCGCTCGCCGGGCATGCCGAGATCACCTTCGTCGTCCTCAACCAGGTCGACCGGCTGCCCGGAGACGCCGCCGACCAGGTCCTCGACGATCTGCGGCGGCTGCTCGACGAGGACGGCATGGCGCTCGGCGAGCACGGCGAACCGGGCGCCACCGTCATGTCCCTGTCCGCGCTCACCGGCGACGGAGTGGGCGAACTGCGCGAGGCGCTCGGCCGCTTCGTCCAGGAGCGCGCGGCGGCCGCGCGCCGGCTCTCCGCGGATGTGGACGCCGCCGCCGCCCGGCTCCGTCCGGTGTACGTCGCCGAGGGGCGGCCCGGACTCGGCGAGCGGGCCCGCGAGGAGTTCGCCGACAGGCTCGCGGAAGCGGTCGGAGCGGCCGCGGCGGGCCAGGCCGCCGAGCGCGAGTGGCGCAGGAACGCCGGACGGGCGTGCGGCACGCCATGGCTGCGGCTGTGGCGCTGGTACGAGTCCACCCGGCGGCCGGGAAGTCTGGAGTGCCCTGCGCTGCCCGCGCCCGCCGAGGAGGAGCTCACCGCCCGGCAACGCGTCGAACAGGCGGTACGGACCGTGGCGGACGAGGCCGCCGACGGGCTGCCCGGTCCCTGGGCGCAGGCCGTCCGGGAGGCCGCGGTGAACGGTGCGGAAGGGCTGCCGGAGGCGCTCGACGAACTGGTGGAGAAGGCCGGCCGGGACGACGGACGGGGGCGGCCGGCGAGTTCCTCCTCAGGTGGCGGTATGGGCGGTACCGGCCGCGGTACGGCGCAGGGTGGGGTCGGCCCGGCGGGTTCGACGGTCATGGCGACGGGGGTGGCCGGAGCCTCCGGTGTGGCGCACAGCGGTCGCGTGGGCGGGAAGCCACCGAGGCCCAGGTGGTGGCCCGCCGTCGTGCTGGCTCAGGCGTCGATGACGCTGCTGCAGATCTTCGGCGGTCTCTGGCTGGTCGGCCAGATCGTCGGCGTACTCGAACCGGGATTTCTCACGCCCGCCCTGGTGATGCTGGCCGGGGTCGTCGGCGGGCCGCTGGTGGAGTGGTCGTGCGCGGCCGCGGCGCGGGGACCGGCGCGACGGTACGGGCAGGAGGCCGAGCGGCAGTTGCGCGAGGCGGCGGCGGCCTGCGGCCGGGCGCGGGTGCTCGATCCGGTGGCGGCGGAGCTCGTGCGGTATCGCGAAGTCCGGGAGCGGTACGTGGCGGTGACGGAGTTTTCCACAACTGTTCGGTAGTCCACAGGCGTCAGCGGGATTTCCGCCTCTCCTTCAACCTGGGACCAGTGACCGTGCGGGTGCGGTCGCCGGAACCGAAGGCCGAAGGGGAGGCGGAGTCATGAACGACACCTTGGTGACACTGGTGGGCAACGCGGCGACGGGCGTGGAGTTCAGGGAGACCGCGACCGGCGGAATGGCGCGGTTCCGGTTCGCGGTGACGCCGCGCCGATGGGACCGCGAGAAACAGTTCTGGACGGACGGACACACCAGTTTTTACACCGTGTGGGCCTGGCGGGCTCTGGCATCGAATCTGTCCGGTTCCGTTTCCATCGGAGAACCGCTGGTCGTGCACGGCAGGTTGAAGGTGCGCGAGGAGGAACGGGAAGGCCGGCGCAGGACGTTCGTGGACATCGAGGCGGTCGCGGTGGGACACGATCTGACCCGGGGGACGACCGCGTTCCGGCGCGTGACGAAGGGCGATCCGAGGTCGGTGGCACGCGCGGGGAGCGTGGACCGGGGGGTTGACGCGGGCGGCACGTCGCCGGGCTCGGGTGAACCGGACTGGTCGGGCGGGCGAGACGAGCGCACTGACGGGGCTGAACCGGCCGAGTGGGGTGAACAGGGGGAAGAGGGTGAGCGGCGCGATCGGAGCGAACAGGGTGGACGCGTTCAACACGGCGAACGCGGCGAACGCGGTGAAGGTGGCGTTCAAGCCGAACGGAGTGAGCGGGTCGGGCGGCAACGGAGCAGGCGGCCGACGGGGCGTCAGAAGGACGGCCAGGAACTTGCGTCGGTGCTGTGACGGTGCCGGGGTGGAACGGGCGGACCGGAGCGGATCAGGGGTCGGGAAGGTACGCGGAGGCGTCCTGAGACGTCCTGAGGCATGTGCATGCGGTGTCGGCGATAACGATTCCGAGTCGGAATGGTTTGTACGACGGTATGACGGGGGATTCTTCATTGCTTCATCCTTAGGATTCCCAGTACTCACGGGGCACTTGAGTCGACTGGCGGGACAATCCCCACACGCGCATCAGGCGCGGAAGGTCCCGCCCGGAGGGGAATTCTGTGTTTTCTGCTTCTTCAGCGACCGTTTCGTCGTCCACGAGGGCGACCGATTCTCCACGGCGGCGGGGCGCGGCCCGGCTGGCCGCTTCGGTGGTGGCATCCGGTCTTGTCATAGCGGGCGCCCTCGTCGGCGCGGGCAGCGCGGTCGCCGATGAGGCACCGCAGCATCAGGGTGGCGCGGCCGCGGTCCTGGACGGGTTGAAGACCTACGACCGCGCCGTGCTTCACGCGGGCGGCAGGAATCAGGAGCTGCCCGCCGGACTCTTCGAGATGACCGTCGACGGCGGCGGCAAGCTCAAGACGTACTGCATCGACATTCACAACCCCACCCAGAACCAGGCGAAGTACCTGGAGACCCCCTGGGACCAGACCTCGCTCGGCAGCAACAAGAACGCGGGCAAGATCCGCTGGATCCTGGAGCACTCCTACCCGCAGGTCGACGACCTCGCCGCGCTCGCCGAGCAGGCCGGCACGGGACCGCTCACCGAGAAGACCGCGGCGGCCGGAACCCAGGTCGCCATCTGGCGCTACTCGGACAACGCCGATGTCGACGCGACCGACGGCCAGGCGGAGAAGCTCGCCGACTGGCTGGAGCACAACGCCGTCGACCAGGCCGAGCCCAAGGCGTCCCTCGCTCTGGACCCGGCCGCGGTCTCCGGCAAGTCCGGTGAGCGGCTCGGTCCGGTCACCGTCCACACCAACGCGGGCCAGGTCACCGTGACCCCGCCCGCCGACGCCGCCAGCGGCGTCAAGGTCACCGACAAGAGCGGCAAGCCCGTGACCGCCGCGGCCAACGGTGCCGAGCTCTACTTCGACGTCCCTGAGGGCGCCACCGACGGTTCCGCCTCGCTGACCGTCCAGGCCACCACGTCGGTGCCGGTCGGCCGGGTCTTCGCCGGGGTGACCAAGAGCCAGACCATGATCCTGGCCGGTTCCAGCGAGTCCACGGTCTCCGCGACCGCCACCGGCACCTGGGCCAAGCAGGGCGCGATCCCGGCCGTCTCGGCGAAGAAGAACTGCGCCAAGGGCGGTGTCGACGTCACCGCGAGCAACAAGGGCGACGAGGCGTTCACCTTCGAGCTGGCCGGTGTGAAGCACACCATCGAGGCGGGCAAGTCCGAGACGGTGACCGTCCCGGTCGCCGAGGACCAGGCGTACGACTTCACCATCACCGGCCCCAATGGCTTCACGAAGACGTTCAAGGGCGTCCTGGACTGCAAGACCAGCAGCAGCGGCACCGGCGGCCTCGACACCCAGACCAAGGACCAGCCCGCCCCGGCCACTGCCGGCGGCAGCTCGACCGGTGGCTCGGGTGACCTCGCCGAGACCGGTGGCTCCAGCGCCACCCCGGTCATCGCGGGCGTCGCGATCGCTCTCGTCGTCGTCGGCGGCGGCGCGGTCTTCCTCCTCCGCAAGCGCAAGACGCAGACCTCCGCCCAGTAGTCGCGAGAGCGGCAGGATCACACCAGTGATCGTGGAGTGACGAACGACAGGCAGACGGTCACGCCTGCCTGATGACGGCCCCGGTACGCGTCCGCGTAC